>JBIIUL010000017.1:0-16230 GCA_044340015.1 Candidatus Planktophila sp. | reverse complement strand
GCTTCAGCACCAGATGGATGACGTCCATGGCGCAAACCATTTCCGACTTTATCCAAAATCTTAATTGTGTCTTCGATCATCGCAGCAAGGTCATCGTTATTGACTCGTGAATTTTCCGCGAGTGAGACCGGTGCTTCAACGATATGAATTGACATCGCTTGTGGACCTTTACGGCTATCGATGATGCTGAATTCAACCTTTGTGCCAGGCTTTACTGAAGGAACGCCTTCTGGAAGTGATGATGCGGCAAGATAAACATCTTCGCCTTCATCATTTGAGATAAATCCGAAACCCTTTTCGAGGCTAAACCATTTAACGCGACCTGTAGGCATGGCGTTCTCCTTATAAGAATTTCAGTACTCGTGTAGCCGCGGGGATGCGGGCAGGGTCAAAGTTTATCGCAAGCAAAGAGGGGCGGGAACCCCCATTAATTAGGGAGCGTGGCCTCAGAGTGCGCGCCGCAGCCGTGATCGACTGAAACTACGCGGGCATCATCTGGAGCGATCGCATTTGCACATACGCCAAATGATGCACGTAGTGAACCTGCGATTGGAATAAAAAATCCGCATGATTGGCAAGGCTTTGGTGCGTTCTGTGCCAACGGCGTATTTGGACCGCGATCGCCTGTGTACCAACGCTTACTTGCTTGATCGCGACCTTCAATTGAAAGAACACGTGGGCGAGCTAAACCAAGTTCGTAAATCTGCGCGGCATCTAAATCTTCATCTTGAATAAGCGCATTTGCACCAGGGACTAAACGAGTGTCATCTAGAACGCTTGGAACAATTACACCTGGCTGAATATCTTCAGGCAAGATGCGATCTTTATATTCAATCCATTCTGGCGCCAGAAGTGAATCTGGACCAGGAAGAACAACAACATCACATACGGTTGGTTGCGCTGATGCATCTACCTTTGCAACAGTGACGCACCAGCGCCAACCTTTATAACCCTGAATATCTGCGTCGAATAAATAACTTGCAACGCGATTTTCGTCATCGAATTCGACAGAGATGAAGTTACCGACTTGCGATGGCTTTTCGGCATCGCCAAGTGCAGCACTTCTTGCTAAATCTTCTGCGTCGAACCCTTTTGTCATTTAGCTTAGAAATCCATTCCGCCGCCGTCGCCACCCATTGGGGCAGCTGGCTTGTTCTCTGGCTTATCTGTGATTACCGCCTCCGTTGTGATGAAGAGCGCAGCGATTGATGCCGCATTCTGCAACGCAGAGCGAGTTACCTTTGCAGGATCAATGATTCCAGATTTGATCATGTCGACGTATTCGCCAGTTGCAGCGTTAAGTCCGAAACCTACTTCGAGGTGACGCACCTTCTCTACAACGACTCCGCCTTCAAGACCGGCGTTGATTGCGATCTGCTTAAGTGGTGCTTCGATCGAAAGTTCTACGATCTTTGCACCGACTGCTTCTTCGCCCTCAAGCTTTAACTTCTTAAATGCTTGTGTTGCAGCCTGCAAGAGTGCGACGCCACCACCGGCGACGATGCCTTCTTCAACTGCAGCCTTTGCGTTACGTACTGCATCTTCGATGCGGTGCTTGCGCTCTTTGAGTTCTACCTCAGTTGCAGCGCCAGCCTTGATTACAGCAACGCCACCTGCGAGCTTGGCAAGACGTTCTTGCAGCTTCTCGCGGTCGTAATCTGAATCAGACTTCTCGATTTCGGAACGGATCTGAGCAACGCGGCCCTTGATCTGTGCGTCATCTCCGCCGCCTTCAACAATGGTTGTCTCTTCCTTGCTGATAACAACCTTGCGAGCGCGACCAAGAAGTTCTAGGCCAGCTGTTTCTAGCTTCAAGCCAACTTCTTCAGAGATCACAGTTGCACCGGTAAGGATTGCAATATCTTGCAACATCGCCTTACGACGATCTCCAAAGCCAGGCGCCTTAACTGCTGCTGCGCGGAAGATTCCGCGGATCTTGTTAACAACCAAAGTAGCAAGTGCTTCGCCTTCAACATCTTCAGCGATGATTGCAAGTGGCTTACCTGATTGCATAACCTTTTCCAGAACTGGTACGAGATCCTTGATATTTGAAATCTTTGAGTTAACGATCAATACATAAGCATCTTCAAGAACTGCTTCCATGCGATCTTGGTCGGTTACGAAATATGGAGAGATGTAACCCTTATCAAAGCGCATACCTTCAGTGAGCTCGAGTTCGAGACCAAATGTATTTGACTCTTCAACGGTGATAACGCCTTCTTTACCGACCTTGTCCATCGCTTCAGCGATCATGTCACCGATAGTTGCATCGGCTGCTGAGATAGATGCAGTAGCTGCGATCTGCTCTTTTGAATCAACGCTCTTGGCCATTGAGGCAAGCTCTGCAACGATCGCTGCAACAGCCTTTTCGATGCCGCGCTTTAGCGCCATTGGGTTTGAACCGGCAGCAACGTTGCGTAGACCTTCGCGCACAAGTGCTTGAGCTAGAACAGTTGCAGTTGTTGTTCCGTCGCCTGCGACATCATCTGTCTTCTTGGCAACTTCCTTAACGAGTTCTGCACCGATCTTTTCCCATGGATCATCGAGTTCAATATCTTTTGCGATTGAAACGCCATCGTTGGTGATTGTTGGGGCGCCCCACTTCTTCTCTAGAACAACGTTACGTCCGCGAGGTCCAAGGGTTACCTTGACTGCATCAGCGAGAACGTTCATTCCGCGTTCTAGTCCGCGACGGGCTTCTTCATTAAAGGCAATCATCTTTGCCATGTAATTACTCCTTGTTTGTAACTCATTTAGTTTCTGCCATTGGGGGCGTTTTATCACTCACACCCCGAGAGTGCTAACGCCAAATCTAGACGGTCTTATTCCCTGTCGCAAAACGAGGGCGTGGGATTGGCTGTTATCGGGAGGAGCGGGTGCAGTTACCGCGCGGAGCGGGCAGTCATGCGGGCCTCACGGAGGCGGCGCAGGCGCTTAACGAGCATTGGAGAGGCCGCAAGGGCATCGTCCCGGTCGATTAGGTCATTGAGTAGTTGGTAGTAACGAGGCGCGGTGAGGTCGAAGAGCTCTTTAATCGCAGATTCTTTTGCACCGGCAAAGCGCCACCAATTGCTCTCGAAATCAAGGATGCGAACTTCTAGGTCCGAAAGTGAAGACCCCTGCACATCATTATTTTCGAGCGCTGACATAGAGTAAATCTTAAACCAGCAGCAGCAGAAATTGTGGGATTTACACCTTACTAAATTTTAAAGAGTATCCAAGATCATAGATATATCTGTGATCTTCGTCCAAGGATTAACGATCGCAAAGCGCAAGATCGATTTGCCCTTATCTGATGATGGTGGAATAAAGCCGATCTGATCATCTAATAATTTATCGCTCCACTTTTGATAATCACTTGCTGCCCAACCTTTGCGAGTAAAGGCAACGATGGAAAGTTCGGGTTCGTGAATTAAATCTAAATTGGGATGTTGGCGAACAAGTTCGGCGGCATCTCGTGCCACGGTAAGTGTTTCCTCCATCGCAACGGTGTAAGCATCAGTGCCGTGTGCTGCAAGTGAGAACCAGAAAGGTAATCCGCGGACGCGACGGGTTAGGTGAATTGCATAATCGGCTGGTGACCAAGTGTCATCATGAAGAGTTTCCAAATATGACGCGTGCTGAGTGTGAACTTCTTTTGCAAGATCTGGATTGCGATAGATAAGTGCGCAGGCATCGAATGGCGCAAAGAGCCACTTATGT
Organism: Candidatus Planktophila sp.; assembly: GCA_044340015.1. Classification (GTDB taxonomy): domain Bacteria; phylum Actinomycetota; class Actinomycetes; order Nanopelagicales; family Nanopelagicaceae; genus Planktophila. Next base: position 12,528 of record JBIIUL010000017.1, on the reverse strand, counting down.
GGATCGACGATTAAAGAATCGGCTTTTTCGACACCGTTAAATTTGGCCCGCACAGATGGCGCACATAAAGCTGCTAAACCATAAGCGCCATCAACATGGAACCAGATATCGCGAGCATGGGTTGCTTCAGCGATCGTTGCTAGATCATCAATGATTCCGAGGTTTGTGGTGCCACCAGTTGCGACAACGGCAAAGACGCGGGTTTGCGTTGTCGAATGCAAATGATCAATTGCCGCACCAAGTGCATCACCGTGCATCTTGCGATCATCACCTGGCACAATCTTTAGAAGTTCCACATCCATGATTTGGGCAGCGCTAGCAATTGAGGAATGCGCCTCTGCGCTGCAAGCAATTGCCCAACGCGCAGTATTTGGATATTTCTTTCGTGCTGCAGCGCGCGCCACAACGAGAGCGGAGAGATTTCCAATTGTTCCACCTTGTACAAAAACACCACCGGCAGATTGAGGAAGCCCAGCTAAATCTGCGATCCAACGCAGCGCTTGGTTTTCGGCAAAGACTGCGCCAGCGCCTTCTTGCCAAGATCCACCGTAAAGTGAACTTGCACCAACAACTAAGTCGAAGAGATTTGAATATTCAGTTGGCGCAGATGGAATAAAGGCTAAGTTGCGCGGATGATCTGTTGAGATACAGGCCTTTGCTAAAACATTGGTAAATACTTCAAGTGCTTCATGTCCGCCTAAACCTTTTGCAGTGATTGTGTTGCCGACTTCTTGAAACAAATCTTCTGCGGTACGCGGGCCATCTAGCGGTGGATCATCTTTTAGGCGCAGCAGGCTATAGGCCAAAATTTCTTTAGCTAGTGATTCGACCTCTGAATTAAAGGCGTGAATTGGCATGGTCGGTGCGATTGGCCTTTCGAATCAGATTTCGCATCATCGTTGGAAAGACGAAGATATGGAAGGGAAGTACAAAATACCAATACAACTGGCCACCCAAACCGCGTGGCGAGAAGCTGGCTTCTTGAACAACGGTGCGATCGGTGCCGTTATCAATGACGCTAAATTCGAGCCAAGCTTTTCCGGGCAGAACCATCTCAGCGTAAAGTTTTAAACGCTTGCCACGTTCTAACTCTTCAACGCGCCAGAAATCTAAGCTGTCACCGACGCGTAGCGTTAACGGATCGCGACGGCCGCGACGAAGTCCGACGCCACCGAATATGCGATCTACCAAACCACGTAAGAACCAAAGAAAATCTGCACCGTAGTAACCATTTTCGCCACCGATACTTTCAATCGCTTGCCAGATAGATGCAGCGCTTGCTTCGGTGGAAGATTCGCGACGATCGCGCAGAACCATCTCACCAGCCCAATCGGGATCGCCTTGGGCTTTCTGCCACGGCGCAGTTGGAAATGCGGCATCTGACCAACGGGTAATTACATCGCGATCTGCAATACGTGAAAGCGCCAAGGTGATCGCACCTTCTACATCGATGAAGCCTTCGGGTGGTGGCGCAATAATCGCATCAATACTCTTCGCCGGATCTGCCACAACTTCGCTGATCAAAGATTCAACAAGTGGACGTGCAAGTGATGTTGGCACCGGCGTTACAAAACCGATCCACAACGAAGAAAGCTTTGGAGTTAGAACCGGAACCGAAACAATCCAGCGCTTGCGAAGGCCCGATAGCTTGGCAAATTTCTGCATCATGTCGGCATATGAAAGAACTTCTTTGCCGCCGATGTCACAAATCTTTCCAACCGGCTTTTCAAGTGAGGCAGCTTTACGTAGGTAATACAGAGCATCACGGATCGAAATTGGTTGCGTTAAATTCGAGACCCATTTTGGTGTGGTCATAATCGGCAAGCGATGCGTTAAGTGGCGCAACATCTCAAATGATGCTGATCCCGAACCGATGATGATGCCGGCACGAAGTTCTAGAACTGGCACAGATGTTGAAGCTAGTTGTGCACCAGTATTCATGCGAGATGCTAAATGCTGGCTGCGGTTCTTATCGTTAGCGATTCCACCTAAGTAAACGATCTGCTTAACGCCTTGCTTTTCTGCGGCCAGTGCAAAGTTGCGCGCCATTTCAGATTCAATATCGTCAAAGTTTTTACCTAGATTGATTGAGTGCAAAAGATAGAAAGCGGTATGCACGCCTTTAAGTGCACGATCTAAATCAGATACGACAGTGGCGTTTCCTTCAACGATATCTACATCTTTAGCCCAAGGTTGATCGGCAACTTTCTGCGCATCACGAACCAAAATTCGCACATCACATTTATCGCTTACGAGGTCGCGTACCAAACGGCCGCCGACATAGCCGGATGCGCCAGTTACAAGTATCAAGCGCCCCGAGTTCTGCGAGTTCATGGTGGAGAGCCTAGACTCTGCACATGGCTTCTTCTACCCGACCTCGCGTTGTAATTCTGGGCGCAGGCTTTGGCGGGCTAACCGCTGCCAAGGCTCTCTCGAAGGACGCCGATGTAACCGTTGTTGATCGCCACAACTTTCAAACTTTCTTGCCACTGCTCTATCAGGTAGCAACCGCCGGCCTTGCGGCAGACCACGTGGCGCACCCAGTCCGCGGCGCACTTCGCAAGAGCGGTGTGAAATTTCGTATGGGTTCCCCAATCTCAGTTGATCATAAAAACAAATCTGTAAAACTCGATTCTTCGGAAGTTCTTGAATTTGATCATTTAATTGTGGCCCTTGGTTCTGCAACTGCAGATTTCGGAGTCGCGGGCGTTACCGAGCATGCACTCGGCATGAAGAGCGTCCATGAAGCAATTGGAATTCGCGCTGAAGTAATGCGCCGCTTTGAAGATCTCTGTCGTTTTGAAGATCAGACTCGACTCTCACTGAGCGTTGTCGGTGGCGGACCAACTGGCGTTGAAATGGCTGGGGCTCTTGCTGAACTAAAACGCGGTCCCCTTAAAAATGATGAGGCAAATGCCGCAGAACATATCGATATCTACTTGATTGAAGCTGGGCCAAGAATATTGCCGATGTTTAGTGAAAAGTTATCTGCGCGAGCCAAGAAAGATTTAGAAAAACTTGGAGTTCAAGTTCTTCTTAATACTGCGGTGCAAGAGGTAAAGCCACGTCAGATTCTGGTCAAAGGCGCTGCAGCAATTCCATCTGAAGTAACAATTTGGGCAGCTGGCGTTAAAGGTGAGCCAACTGGTGGGCTACTTAACTTGCCACTTGAAGGAACTCGCATCAGCGTTGCGCAGAACTTGCAGGTAAATCACTACCCACATATTTGGGCGATCGGTGATATTTCTAGCGCAAAGGGCGCAGATGGTGGTTTCTTGCCGATGGTTGCACCTGTTGCGATGCAACAAGGACGTTGGGTTGCAAAACAGATTATGCGTGCAGCACGTGGAGAAGATCTACAAGATTTTAAATATTTGGATAAGGGTTCGATGGCAACAATTGGGCGCCACAAGGCGGTTGTGCAATTTAAAGGTATTCAAATCACCGGAATTCCTGCTTGGTATGCCTGGTTGTGGCTGCATTTGTTCTACCTACTTGGCGGGCGCAACAAGATCGGCACTATCGCTGACTGGACCTGGAACTATTTAACTTTCGACCGTGGCAATCGCCACATCATGGATAGCCTCTAGTTTTTATGGATCGTTATATTGATCTGCGTGGCCATCAAACTTATTCATACGAATGGGAAAATAATGGCGAGGCAGTTCTTCTTCTGCATGGCGGACTTAGTCAGACATCGCACTGGGATTATGTCTTAACGCCAGATCTAGAACCAGATTTTCATTTATTCGCCTATGACCGCACCGGCCATGGCTACACCGGAGATCGCGCAGGATCATTTCACTTCTCCTATCAAACCGAGGAAGCCATTGCTTACCTTGAAGACGTCGTTAAAGAGCCAGCACATTTAATTGGTTGGTCTGATGGTGGAATCATCGCGATGTCGATTGCAATTGCTCGCCCAGAGCTAGTTAAATCTCTAGTTTTAATCGGTGCTAACTACCACCACTCAGGCACCAGCATTGAACTTCCATTTTCTGAACCAAGTGATGAAGATAAAGCTGAATATGCGGCGACCTCACCTGATGCACCTCATACGCTGACTGAGAAGATAAAAAAGATGTTGCGTATCTGGGAGACGGAGCCAGATATTCCGCTGACCGATTTAGCAAAGATTCAGTGCCCAACACTTGTTGTCGCTGGTGATGATGATGTTATTTCCCACGAACATACCCTTGAGATGTATCGCGCAATTGAGTTAGGTCAGTTGGCGATAATTCCTGGCACCTCTCACGGTGCGCCAAAAGAGAAGCCGGCTTTATTTAGTGCGATTGTGCATCAGTTTTTGACGGATTTAAATTATCCCGTAACGAAGATGCCGATTCGGCGGGTTAGCAATCAACCGGAAGAATAGTTCCGGTCTTAACATCATAGATTGCGCCGGCAACGGTGACGCCATCACGTAAGAGCGGATATGCACGAATACGATTTACGTCGATAGATAGAGTTGCCTTTTGATCGCGCGTAGTACGAAATTCAAGTGAGCGTGTATCCACACCAAATTTTTCATCGATCAGTGCGTGGATATCTGCTTCATCGCCACGCGCCATTGCACAATCAGTATGTGGCATAACCAGGATGCGCTTTACATTTAATAGATATGTGGCCAGCACCAATGTGCGGATAACGTCCTCGGTTACGCGAGCCCCCGCGTTGCGAAGGATCTTGGCATCGCCAGAACGCATACCCACAACTGACAATGGATTAATACGAGAGTCCATGCAGGTTACGATCGCTAAACCTTTTGCCGCAGAACCGGTTAATTCGGAGTACTGAAAAGACTTTGTGTATTCAGTATTTGCTGCAAGGAGATCATCAAATTGCTCATGAGGAAACGAATAATCTTTCATCGTTACCCCTTCTTCTATCGGGTTAAAACTTTCCAGAGCCCCCCGTCAGGATTGAACTGACGACCTGCGCATTACAAGTGCGCTGCTCTACCACTGAGCTAGAGAGGCCTGCTACCGATTAAGGCAACGGGCGTAATTATGGCAGTTATCGCCGTAATGTAAAAATCGTAAGGATTACCGCAGCGGCCATGCGGTCGGAGTTGGGTATTTCGCACTTCTTCCATCTCCAGATGATTTTCCGCGAACTCTGCGCCAAATCCAAGGAAGTGCAAAGGTGAAGAACCAAATAGTAGATATCGCGCGCTTCTTTAACCAGGGAGTTGGTTGAGCAGGTGGAAGTGGGATTCGCCAAGCGGGATCGAATTGGTAACCCAACTTTTCTAGTAAAGCCTGAGCAACTCGGTGATGGCCTTCGGCATTTAAATGCAAACGATCAAATGCCAAGAAACGGCTATCGCTAAAGAATGACTCTCCATTTGCATCGATAACGATCGCACCTACTTCTGCTCCTACTTTGCGAACGCTCTTATTGAATTCGCTAAAGCGCGCCGCCCAGACTTCAGAACCACGACCAGTGTTCCCAGTGCGCTCTAAGACTGTAAATAACATAACTGTTGCACCAGTTGCTGCAGCGCGACGTACCGCTGCTTCATACAGACCGATAGCAACTTCTGGTTTGTAACTCGGGCGAAGCGCATCGTTTGCACCAGCATGGAAGGAGAGCAGTGTTTCTGGACCAGTTACTAGCGAGATTGCATGTAGAAGTTGGTCTTCAATTACTTGATTCAGTAACTTGCCACGCACAGCCAAATTTACATATGTAAATCCATCAACGTCTTGGGTCATCACATCAGCTACGCGATCTGCCCAACCGCGATATTGCCCGTTGACGATTTCATCGGACATACCTTCGGAGTACGAATCTCCGCAGACAATTAATCGTGTGTACTTCATCTATCCCTGACCTATTTACCCTTACTTGTTACCTTTACTTGCGACGTTGCTCGTCTACCCAGAAGAGCGCAATTGAAGTTGCAACGCTAGCGTTTAGCGACTCGGTAGTTGCGCGCATCGGAATTGATACAACTAGATCGCACTTCTCGCGCACGAGGCGTGAAAGTCCTTTTCCTTCGCTGCCAACAACGATCATTACATTCTCTTTTGCAACCTTCATGCCGCTTAAAGTCTCATCAGCTTCGCCATCTAGACCGATAACAAAGCAGCCCAGCTTCTTGGCATCATCAATCGTGCGAGCCATATTGGTTACTTGGGCAACTGGCAGACGCGCTGCAGCACCAGCGGATGATTTCCAAGCGGACGCGGTCATTGCTGCGGCGCGACGTTCGGTCATAACAACACCTGCTGCGCCAAATGCTGCGGCACTTCTCACAATGGCACCGAGGTTACGAGGATCGGTTACGCCATCGAGTGCCACAATCAAGATCGGATGGTTTGCGCGTTCGGTAATTTCCTGGAATGAAGAGTATTGATAAGGCTTAATCGCCAAGATAATTCCTTGGCTATTGGCGTTGATGCCTTCAAGTTCTGCACGGTGTACTTCGCGAATCGGAAGTTGGTGATGCAGCGCAAGTTGCAACGACTCTGCAACGCGATCATCAACATCGATACTGCGTGCAACGATTAACTCGGTTGCCGGAACACTTGCGCGGAGCGCTTCTAGAACTGCGTTACGACCAGAAACAATTTCGCCCTTTGGCTTTTCGCTACGGCCAGTGCGAGTGCGTGGCGAAACTTTCTTCTCGGCAGCCTTCTTACGCTTTGCCGCTGCGTGATACGGACGATCTTCCGCCTTTGGTGTTGGACCTTTACCTTCTAAGCGGCGTTTATTTTTTCCGCCAGTTCCGCCAGTTGGTCCCTTTTTAGAACTTGATCGAGCTGCGCCACGAGGTTTTGCAGTGCCGGCCATTTACTTCTCGCTTATCTGTGAGATAGACCAACGTGGCCCTTGTGCTGTGTCTTCAATAGTAATTCCAAGTGCAGCAAGGCCATCGCGAATCTGGTCTGATGCTGCAAAATCTTTTCTTTCCCTTGCTGCTGTGCGTTGCGATAGTGCCAGTTGAATAACGCCATCGAGTGCGCTTGTTAAATCTGCGCCACCACTTGTTGCAAAGACTGGGTCAAAAGGATCGCAACCAAGTATTTCTAGTGCGCCACGAATCTCATTTGCAGATTGCGAAATCTGCGCCTTATCCCCTGACGTAATTGCGCTATTTCCAAGGCGAAGCGCTTCAGAGATACCAGCCAAAGCAGTTGGCACCGCTAAATCATCGTTCATAGCATCGGTAAAACCTTGTGAAATAACAGGCGTTGGCTGCGCACCAAGAATTTCAGTGGCGCGAGTTAAGAAACCTTCGATGCGACGGAAAGCTGTAGCCGATTCGGCAAGTGCTTCATGTGAAAACTCGAGCATCGAACGGTAATGCGCACTGCCCAAATACCAACGCAATTCAATACCGCGTACCGTCTTTAACAACTCAGCTACTTGTAGCGAGTTGCCAAGAGATTTCGACATCTTCTCACCTGAGGCCGTTACCCAAGCGTTGTGCATCCAGCGCTTTGCAAATGCATAACCTGCAGCTTCTGATTGTGCGATCTCGTTCTCGTGGTGCGGGAAAATCAAATCCAATCCGCCACCATGAATATCAAATGCTTCACCTAGATATGAATGTGCCATCGCTGAACATTCGAGGTGCCATCCTGGACGACCTGCACCCCATGGAGTTGGCCAAGATGGATCTCCCGGCTTAGCAGCCTTCCAAAGCGCAAAGTCACGAGGGTCTTTCTTTTTTGAACTAGCAGCATCAACATCTGCTGCTGGCAGTAGATCGTTAACGTTCTGTCGCGAAAGCGTTAAATATGATTCAAGTTTGCGAACTTCGAGATAAACATCGCCATTGCCGGGCGCATACGCCGCACCGCGTTCGATGAGAACTGTCATTAACTCGATCATTTGTGTGACGTGCCCTGTAGCGCGTGGTTCGTAAGTTGGTGCTGCAACATTTAGCGCTGCATATGCTTCAGAAAATGCGCGTTCGTATTTCATCGCAACTGCCCACCAAGGCGCTTTTTCGTGCACAGCCTTATGCAAGATCTTGTCATCAATATCGGTGACGTTACGTATAAAAGTTACGTTATATCCAGATTTGGTTAACCAGCGACGCAAAATGTCGAAATTAACTCCAGAGCGCACATGGCCAATATGTGGCGGTGCCTGAACAGTTGCACCACAGAGATAAATACCTACTTCGCCAGCTTTGAGCGGAACAAATGGGGATGTGGTTCGCGTTAGCGTGTCATATAAAGATAGCGAACTCATTGGCTAAGTCTATCTTGCAAGCCTTATTTAGAATAAATCAGCGCAGATGCAATGGCTGCAATGCCCTTGCCTTCACCGGTTAGGCCCATTCCATCGGTAGTTGTTGCAAGTAACGCGACATCCGCGCCACCTAAAGCCGCTGAAAGCGTTGCGATTGCTTCGGCGCGACGCGAACCGATCTTCGGACGATTTCCAATTACTTGCACCGATACATGCGAAATTTCGTAACCGCTCTTTTCAATAAGCGCCAGCGTTTCCTTGAGCAGTGTTGTTCCGGATGCACCCTTGTATTCGGGCTTATCCGTACCGAAGTTTGATCCCAAATCTCCAAGTCCGCTTGCCGCAAATAAAGCATCACAAATTGCATGCGCTGCAACATCGCCATCAGAATGGCCTTCAACGCCATCTTGATCTGGCCATAACAAACCTGCCAGCCAAAGTTCGCGTCCTGCTTCGAAGTGATGAGCATCGACGCCCACGCCAGTTTTAAAGTTTGTAGATTTTCCTAAGAACTGCAGCGCAGTTGCCATATCTGCAGGAGTTGTAATCTTGATCGCACGCTCTTCGCCCTCAATTACACGAACTGGTTTGCCGAGTGATTCAACAAGTGCGGCATCATCGGTTGCTTCACCAGATTTGGAATGCGCTTGTTTAATTACTTCGTAGGCAAAGCCTTGCGGAGTTTGCACGCGGCGCATCGCTGCACGGTCGGGGGTAGAAGTAACAATTCCGCTGGCGCCAACAATCTTTACCGTATCTGTCTGGGCAAGTCCCGGAATAACTGCAACGTCACCGCTCTTAAGAGAGGCAACAACGCGCTTAGCTAAATCTGGGGATGCAAGTGCGCGAGCAGCATCGTGGATCAAAACGTATTCAACGCCTGCTGAAATTTTCGATAAACCGATTCGCACACTTTCTGAGCGAGTGGCGCCACCAGTAACAACTGTTATGCCATCGCCAACCAAGGTTTGAATCTCTTTTTCATAACCGCTAGGCGCAGTAACAATTATTTGATCAGCAACTGATGAGACAGCAGAAACGGCATGCTCAATAAGGGTGCGATCACCGAGTTGGATTAAGGCTTTGGGAATTGATGCACCAAATCTTTCGCCACTGCCTGCAGCAGCAATGATTGCGGCGATCATAAGAAGTGTTTGTTACTTAAGAAGCGAGAACCTCGTCAAGGAGAACTGCAGCCTTTTCTTCATCTGTGCGCTCAGCAAGAGCTAGCTCAGAGATAAGGATCTGCTTCGCCTTGGCGAGCATGCGCTTTTCACCAGCAGAGAGTCCACGATCAAGATCGCGACGGTAGAGATCACGCACAACTTCTGCGACCTTAATGACATCTCCTGATGCAAGTTTTTCGAGGTTTGCCTTGTAACGACGTGACCAGTTTGTTGGCTCTTCGGTGTAAGGCTGACGAAGTACGTTAAATACGCGATCAAGGCCGGCGCTGTCGACAACATCGCGGACTCCGACTAGATCTACATTGTCTGCAGGAACGCGAACTGTGAGATCTCCTTGTGCAACTTTCAAGACTAGGTAGGTACGTTCTTCGCCCTTGATGATGCGAGTTTCAATCGCTTCGATAAGAGCTGCTCCGTGATGGGGGTAAACAACGGTTTCGCCGACCTTAAATGTCATGTGTTGCCCTTCGCTAGACGACCAATTCTACCAGCCATTTCTAAGTCAGAAAACCCCAATAAGTAAGGGGTATATCACGTGAAAACGCATGAGAGAATGTGCCCTATGCCTCGCACTAAAAAAGCACTTACATCACTTATTGCTATTTCTCTTGCGCTAACACTTACAGCATGTGGGCCAGGACAAGATGCGCCAACTCGCATGATTAAGCAAGTAACAGATGGTGTTGAACTCTCGCTGAAAGATAATGGCGTTGATATTGAAGTTTTGAACTTGCTTTTAGTTGCGACTGAAACAGGCGATGCAGTTCTTGTTGGAACAATTGTTAACCAAGGCGACACCGAAGATGAATTGCTGGGAATTGCAGTTGGTTCAAATCAAGCGGTTTTAACTGGTGAACGTGCGCTAAAGAAAAATCAACCAATTCGTTTTGAGGGCGAGACCGCAAACGCGAAGGCAGTCTTCTACGGTGTTTCACCTGTTGCAGGTCGTCATGTGAAGATTTCACTTGGCTTTGCTCGCGCTGGTTTTGTTACAGCAGAAGTAATCATTCGCGACAAGCGCGATGATTACAAAAACGTAGTTTCGAATCCGGCTGAGATTAACGCTTCCCCTGATTCGCAACCGCTTCAATAGCAGCCTTCGCAGCTTCAGGATCCAGATACTCTCCACCCTTTTTTACGGGTTTAAAGTCTGCATCCAAGTTATAGAGAAGTGGAATTCCGGTAGGAATATTTAGCTCTGCAATATCAGATTGCGAAATTCCATCTAGGTGCATCACTAGTGCGCGCAGTGAATTACCGTGCGCTGTAACAAGTACGCGCTTTCCAGCCGTTAGATCGGGAACGATTGACTCTTGCCAGTAAGGCATCATTCGAGTAACTACATCCTTTAGGCACTCGGTTGCAGGCAGATCTGAACCTAAATCAGCATAACGTGCATCTTTTGCTTGGCTATAGGGATCGTTGGCATCAATTGCTGGAGGCGGCGTATCGTAAGAACGGCGCCATAATTTAAATTGTTCCTCACCATATTTAGCAAGCGTCTCTTTCTTATCCTTGCCTTGCAGAGCGCCGTAGTGGCGTTCATTTAATCGCCACGAACGTCGAACTGGAATCCAGTGGCGATCACATGCATCAAGTGCCAGTTGTGAAGTATGGATTGCACGGCGTAGAAGAGATGTGTGAACTACATCAGGCAGAAGGTTGCGCTCTGCCAATAACTTTCCGCCGCGCGCTGCTTCAGTTTCGCCGGCGGCAGATAAACGAACATCTACCCATCCAGTGAAGAGATTCTTGGCATTCCATTCGGATTCGCCATGGCGCAGAAGGATTAATTCGAAGTTCGACATGGCGCTTATCTTGCCATGCTGCGCGTGAATATTTAAATCAGATGCTTAAAGGCGTCGAGATTTCCCAGCGATTCACCACGGTTGACTCGCCATGCCCATTCACGGCGAATTGCGTTGGCAAACCCAAGTTCTAGTAGTGGATTAAATGATGAATCTGAATATTGCAGAACTGCGCCAACTAAGCGATCGATCTCGCGATCGGTGACTGCGCCAAGTGGTAAACGCCCCACTAAAAAGATGTCGCCAAGTTCATTTGTGGCAAATGCAATTCCATACATTCCTGCATTCTTTAACATGCACCAAGCATGAACTGCAGCCTCATTTTCATCAGGTTTGCGAATTACGAATGCGTTAATGCTTAACGAATGATCACCAACAATTAACGCACAGTGGGTCTGTAACTTTTTTTCACCTGGCAAGGTAATTAGAAAAGTATTGGGATCTTTCTTCTCAAATTCGAGATCATGCGAATCTAGAAATTCTTCAATTACGATCCGGGGATCAATTGCCGCCATCGTTAACCGATCGCCTTGGAAGTACGAATAGTGCCGATTACACGCGGGCCGCCCATGACTTTTTCTGGGGTTAGCGGTGTATCGATTCCGAATTCATTTAAGCAGGCGTGCACGATTGTGCGGAAGGCGCGAAGTGAGCCATCGCTGACTTTAAAGACAAAGGTTCGGCCATCTTGAAGTGAGCAGACATTCACCGCTTCTGCTCCATCTTTCATAAATAGACCAGGTACTTGCTGCATCATCTCGGTGTTATGGCGACCTACACCACCAACCATTTCAGGAAATTTACGAGCAGCATCCATTACATCTTGATGGATTGGATCAGTTGAAATAGTGATTGCACGAATTGCACGCGCTAAACCAATAACCGAAAGCATAAATAGAGGTGCGCCACAGCCATCGGTTGAAGTAAATGAAATACTTTCACCGGCTAGCTTTTCAAGTTCTTCTTTTATCGCAACCTGTAAGGGATGAGATTGCTCTAAATAGCTTTCAATCGGCCAACCATTTTTCACACAAGTTGCCAACATTGCAGCGTGTTTTCCGCTGCAGTTCATGGCAATGCGAGTTGGTGGGTTTTCCCCCCAAGCGCGACGTTCGGCATCACCAAGTGGACGATCGAGCGCACATTGCAGCGCGTTTTCGCCAAGACCAACGCTCGCCAATATCTCGCGTGCTCCTTCTATATGCATTGCAGCACCCGAGTGGCTAGATGCAGCAAGTGCTAACAGGCGTGGCTCTAACTGCAGACCATGGCGCACCATCGCAGATGCTTGCGCGCATTTAACTGTAGAACGTGGAAATATCTGA
>JBIIUL010000016.1:0-16346 GCA_044340015.1 Candidatus Planktophila sp. | reverse complement strand
ATGCTCTCGCCTTCACGTTGCATGAGGCGATAAATTTCCTGCGCGCTGGCGAAACCACCAGCGCGCTCAAGGGTGCTCAGAACCCTTGGGTTGGATCTAGACATTATTCGACGTGGCCATCTTCATAGTGTTCGCCTTCTTCATGTACTTCGCCATCTTCATGGTGTTCGCCTTCTTCATCCATGTGGCCAATCTCTTCATGTACAGCAGTATTACTTCCGTGTGAATGCGCATCTCCACTATGCAAGAAACTGACTAGCCCCCACATCACAAATACTCCAAGAATCGTGGCGATGATTGTGAGCTTTGATGAATGACGTGAGTGAGCCTCCGGCAAGATATGTGAAGTTGCCAAGTAGATAACAATTCCAGAGAAGACGGCGAGATAGATAGCGATCAAATTATCTCCAAGTACCAAAGTAGTACCAAGAGCAGCACCACTTACACGGGCAATCGCATCCACACCCAATAACCAAATTCCCTTGCGCCCCCACTTGCCGCTTTTAACCAAGAATGAAACGGTATTTAACCCATCGCTAAATGCGTGAACTAGTAACGCGATGAACACCGCTATTCCTAAATCAGTGCTGACCTTAAATGCAACGCCAAGTGCGAGACCATCAAGGAAGACATGTCCACCCATTGCAAGAGCACCGAGTGCGCCAGCGATATTGGAAGAATGTTTATGGTCATGGCCATAATCAGACTCAGCTGGTTCATGAGAACCAAATAGCTGCTCGTAGAAGTGAAGCAGTAAAAATCCGGCAATTAGCGCAACTGAAACAGCAGGCGCATGAAAGATCTCTTGCGTGCCGAGTTCAAAGACTTCAGGCAGGAGGTCGAATGCGACCAATCCAAGTAAGAGGCCAGCAGATAGTCCAAGAACTAGATGGAGGTGATCCTTTGATTTAATGGCGAGAAATCCACCAGCGGTAGTTGCGATGGCGGTTAAGGCGGCCAAGCCGATAGCGATATTCATGGCGAAAAGGTATCACAAATGAAAATGGTTTTCATTTCCGTATGCCATCTTCGGCGCGGCGCTAGGCTCAAGCCATGATCGCGATCGCAAGATTTGAGCAGGCGCGCAGCCAGGCCACCGATTTTCGGGCTGAACTCGAGTCGGTTAAAGCGGTTTTATCAGAGGCTGCTGGATTTATCTCAGCCACGATCGGTCAGAATTTAGATGAGCCGACGCTCTGGGTTTTAACTACTGAATGGGTGAACGTCGGCTCTTATCGCAGGGCGCTGAGTTCAACACGTGCAAAGTTAGAGGCGATTCCAGTACTGGCTCGCGCAATCGATGAACCCGGGGCGTACGAGTAATTAGAGCCTACGAGTAAACTAAGCACACGATTGCAACGCCCGTTGTGATTCGCCGACAGCCAGCCGGACTATCTGTATTTCACCGGCTAAGTAAATTAGCCGGACAGATGGAGATTTTGAGATGGCCGTAGATCGTTTAGAAAATATTGTTTCCCTCGCCAAGCGACGTGGATTTGTTTATCCCTCATCAGAAATTTACGGCGGACTTCGCGCCTCTTGGGATTACGGCCCGTTAGGCGTTGAACTTAAGAACAATGTAAAGCGCCAATGGTGGAAATCCATGGTGATGGGCCGTGAAGATGTTGTCGGCCTCGACTCATGTGTGATCTTGGCGCGCGAAGTTTGGGAAGCATCTGGACACGTTGCAACCTTTAGCGATCCGCTTACCGAATGTACTGCTTGTAATAAGCGTTACCGCGCAGATCATCTTGAAGAAGCATACGAGGCAAAGCATAAGAAGAAGCTGGAATCACTTAGCGATATGAACTGCCCTGCTTGCGGCAACAAAGGACAATTCACAACTCCAAAGCAATTCTCAGGTCTGCTAAAAACATTCCTTGGACCAGTCGAAGATGAATCAGGACTTGCTTACCTACGTCCAGAAACTGCGCAAGGAATCTTTATTAACTTTGATCAGGTAATGACCACATCACGTCGCAAACCACCATTTGGTATCGGCCAGATCGGAAAATCTTTCCGCAACGAAATTACCCCCGGAAACTTCATCTTCCGTACTCGCGAATTTGAGCAGATGGAGATGGAGTTCTTCGTAGTTCCTGGCACCGATGAAGATTGGCACCAGTACTGGATTGATACTCGCCTGGCTTGGTACAAGGACCTCGGAATCAATCCTGATCGTTTGCGTATCTACGATCATCCAAAAGAGAAGTTGTCACATTATTCAAAGCGCACCGCAGATATCGAATACAAATTCGAATTTGCCGGCACCGAATGGGGCGAGCTTGAAGGAATTGCTAACCGCACCGACTTTGACTTGAAGGCGCATTCGGCTGCCTCAGGTAAAGATCTTTCTTACTTTGATCAAGAGAAGAACGAACGCTGGACACCTTATGTAATAGAACCTGCAGCAGGTGTAGATCGCTGCGCACTCACCTTCCTGATGGATGCTTTCACTGAAGATGAAGCGCCAAATGCGAAGGGTGAGATGGAAAAGCGCGCGGTACTTAAGCTCGATCATCGCCTTGCCCCAGTTAAGGCTGCAGTACTGCCGCTTTCGCGTAACGCTGATCTTTCGCCAAAGGCGCGCGATCTCGCTGCGCAATTGCGTAAGAACTGGAATATCGATTTCGATGATGCCGGTGCAATCGGGCGTCGTTACCGTCGCCAAGACGAAATCGGTACTCCATATTGCATCACCATCGACTTTGAGACACTTGATGATCAAGCGGTAACAATTCGCGATCGTGACACTATGGCGCAAGAGCGTATTGCTATTGATCAAGTAGAAGCGTGGCTTGCTCCCAAACTTCTCGGTTGCTAACAAGTGGCCTTAACCCTGCCGCTTGCAAGTGGTGACCATGTAATTGACCCACCGGTAGTCCTTGCGCCGATGGCAGGAATTACCAACTCTGCTTTTCGTGCGCTCTGTCGCGAACAAGGCGCTGGGTTATTTGTCTCGGAAATGGTTACTGCACGGGCGCTAATTGAAAGACGGCCCGACACGTTACGCATGATTGCTCCTGGCGCTGGAGAATGGCCACGTTCGGTGCAGTTGTACAGCGTGGATCCACACACGATGCGCGCGGCAGTAACAATGATTGGAAAAGAAAATTTAGCCGATCACATCGATATGAACTTTGGTTGTCCAGTTCCGAAGGTAACTCGCAAGGGCGGGGGAGCTGCACTTCCTTACAAGCGAAAGTTATTTTCATCCATTGTTGATGCAGCAGTACAAGCGGCTAAGCCATTTGGAATTCCAGTAACTGTAAAAATGCGTATTGGTATTGATACCGATCACCACACATATTTAGAAGCAGCAAAGTCAGCATCAGATAGCGGTGTTGCTTGGGTTGCACTTCATGCGCGTACCGCAGAACAGATGTATGAAGGAAAAGCTGATTGGTCGGCTATCGCTCGCTTGGTGGAACATTTAAAGCCAACCGGAACACCAGTACTTGGAAATGGCGATATCTGGTCTGGCGCAGATGGAAAAGCGATGATGGAGCAGACAGGTTGTGCTGGCGTTGTCGTTGGTCGCGGATGTCTGGGGCGCCCCTGGTTATTTGCTGATCTAGTTGAAGCATTTAAGGGTGGCGATCAGCGAGTACTTCCTTCGCTATTTGAAGTGCGCGAAGTTATGTTCCGTCACGCCGAATTGATCGTGGATTACTTTGAATCAGAAGATCGCGGTTGTCGTGATCTGCGTAAACATATGGCTTGGTATTTAAAGGGCTTTAGAGTTCCAAGTGAGCTCCGCCGCCAATTCGGAATGCACTCATCGCTTGCCGAACTTCGCACTTTGCTAGATCAACTTACCGATCAGCCATACCCGGTTGAAGTCGCTGAAAAACCACGCGGTCGCGTAAGCCATGGCCGCCCACCAACCTTGCCAGATGGTTGGTTGTTAGATCCAGATGAAGATGTCTCTGTTGAATTAGAAGATGCGTTCTCGGGCGGATGATCTTCTTTAAAATAATTCGCCGCGTAATTGCGGCAGTACTTTTGATTATTATCGCCGTACCGCTCTATGCAGTTGGTGTTACTTGGCAGGCAGCCAATAATCCACTCACCCGGCAAGGTGATGTGATTGTTGTTCTCGGTGCAGCGCAGCTAAACGGTCGACCAGGTGAAGTACTTGAGGCGCGATTGCAAGAGGCGAAAAGAATTTATCAACTAGGACTTGCACCCCACATCATTACCGTTGGTGCGGGCGCTCCTGGTGATCGCACAACGGAAGCGGCATCTGGAAAGTATTGGTTGTCAAATAATGGAGTTAAATCACGCAATATAACTTCACTAGAAGTTGGACGTGACACTTGGGTCTCAACCGAAAACTATGTAAAGTTTATGAAGGTCAAAGATTGGCAAGATGTAATCATTGTGACCGATCCTTTTCATTGTCGCCGCGCGATGACTATGGCTAATGATTTAGGGGTGGTTGCAACCTGCTCACCGGTAAAGACTGGTCCGAACTCCTTAGAGAATTCCGGAAAGCGCTATTTAGTGCGAGAAACCGGGGCCTATCTCTCGTATGTGACCTTAGGCAGACGCGGCATTCATATCAGCGATCATTTAGGGTAGGGCTATGAGCAGCGGCACAGAGAATTACTCAGAGAAAGATCAAGAACGCTTTCTCTTTGAACCCGCCAAGCGCCCAGGTCGCACCGAATTTATGCGCGATCGCGCACGCGTTATTCACTCTGCAGCGCTGCGTCGCCTAGCTGCAAAAACTCAAGTCGCTGTTCCTTGGGAGAATGATTTTCAACGTACTCGCCTTTCACACTCTTTAGAGTGCGCGCAAATTGGCCGCGAACTCGGTGAATCACTCGGTGCTGACCCTGACTTACTCGAAACGGCTTGTCTATCGCACGATTTAGGACATCCACCATTTGGCCACAACGGTGAAGAGGCTTTAGCGGAAGTTGCTAAAGATTTTGGCGGCTTTGAAGGAAATGCCCAGAGTTTTCGTTTACTAACCCGTATCGAAGCAAAGACAATTGATGAAGATGGCGCAAGCGTTGGTTTGAATTTAACTCGGGCATCACTTGATGCGGCGACAAAGTATCCGTGGCCGCGCGCAATTAACCCACGCAAATTTGGGGTCTATGACGATGATGTAGAGATCTTTAATTGGATGCGCCAAGGTGCGCCATCAGATCGCAAATGCATCGAAGCGCAGATTATGGATTGGTCAGATGATTGTGCTTATTCAGTGCATGATCTCGAAGATGCAATATTTGTCGGCCAAGTTAAGGTCGATAACTTTGAACGCGACTTTGATATTTTGCATAAAGAGATGTGCGATGGTTATGGCTCAACTGCAACTAAAGAGGAAGCAGCAGCTGCTTTGCAGCGTCTGCAACAACTTTCTTGCTGGCCGCGTTATTACGATGGCAGCCACCGTTCACTCGCTCGCCTAAAGGATTCAACCTCACAACTAATCGGCCGCTTTGTACTTGCCGCAGAACTAGAAACTCGCAAAGTTCATGGCGCTGGACCACTCCGCCGCTACGAGGCAGATCTGGTTATTCCACGTGAACAAGAAGTTGAAGTGGATTTTCTAAAGGCAGTTGCTGGCCATTACTTGATTAACGCCGCT
Source organism: Candidatus Planktophila sp. (assembly GCA_044340015.1). Classification (GTDB taxonomy): domain Bacteria; phylum Actinomycetota; class Actinomycetes; order Nanopelagicales; family Nanopelagicaceae; genus Planktophila. Next base: position 10,744 of record JBIIUL010000016.1, on the reverse strand, counting down.
ATTTCGCAGGAGCGTTATGCCAAGCAGCAGATCGTTATTAAAGAGCTAGTTGAGATGTTGCATAAGCACGCCACAACTTCACTGGACTCGATCTTTGTTAAAGATTGGGAACGCTCCAGCGATGAGACTTCTCGCATGCGCATCATCATCGACCAAGTTGCTAGCCTGACCGACCCCGGCGCCTATGCGCTCCATGCCCGCTTGAGCGCGCTCTGATATCGGTCTAGAGAGATAACATGTATTTATGAGCGGACGTATTAAGGAAGAAGATGTTGCGCATGTGCGCGAGCGCTCACCTATAGATGAAGTCATCGCAGATTATGTACAACTTAAATCTGCCGGTGGCGGCCAGAAGAAAGGGCTCTGTCCTTTCCACGATGAAAAATCACCGTCATTTCACGTGACCCCAAGCAAAGGCTTCTTCCACTGCTTTGGTTGTCAGGCAAGTGGCGATGTAATCGCATTCTTAATGAAGATTGATCACTTGAGCTTTACCGAAACGATTGAACGCCTGGCCGATCGCATGGGCTATCAATTGCGGTACGAACAAGGAAATTTCACGCCAGCACCGGCCGGCAATCGCTCTCGCTTAATTGCCGCTAACGCACTTGCCGCCAAGTTCTATCAAGAGCAGTTAAATACTTCACCGCTTGCCGCACATGCACGCGAGTTAATGACTAAGCGCGGATTCGATAAAGGCGCCTGCGAAACTTTCGGAGTTGGTTATGCCCCAGATGAATGGGATGGTCTAACTAAGTTCTTGCGCGAACAAGGATTTACTATCGATGAACTTGAGACCGCTGGGCTCTCTAAGATGGGACAGCGCGGGCCAATTGATAAATTCCGCAATCGCCTAACCTGGCCAATCAAAGATATCTCTGGTGATGTAGTTGGTTTTGGTGCACGAAAGCTGGCAAGTGATGAAGAAGATCAAGGCCCAAAGTATTTAAATACCTCTGAAACCCCGATTTACAAGAAGAGCCAAGTCCTTTACGGCCTTGATATGGCGAAGAAAGAGATCGCGAAAAAGCGCCAGGTTGTAATCGTTGAAGGCTACACAGATGTAATGGCGGCACATTTAGCCGGAATCACAACGGCAGTTGCAACTTGCGGCACTGCATTTGGAGCAGACCATATCCGCATCATTCGCCGTTTGCTTATGGATGATGATGCCTTCCGCGGTGAAGTTATCTTCACCTTCGATGGCGATGCGGCAGGTCAAAAGGCTGCGATGCGCGCCTTTACCGAAGATCAAAAGTTTGTAACGCAAACCTTCGTAGCCGTTGAACCTAATGGACTCGACCCATGTGATCTGCGCCAGCAGAAAGGCGATCTAGCGCTGCGTGATTTGATTGCTAAGCGCGTTCCGTTATTTGAGTTTGCAATACGTACTGAGCTTGCGCTCCATAAATTAGATTCTGCCGAAGGTCGCGTTAACGCGTTAAATGCAACCGCGCCGCTAGTTGCACAAATTCGTGACAAGTCGCTTCGCCCCGAATACACACGTTTGCTTGCTGGTTGGTTGGGCGTTGAAGTAGAAACTGTGTCATCAGCTGTTGCGCAAGGCGTTAAGCGCCAACCACAACAGAGCGCGCCAGTTGTAAATGGCGAAGAAGAAGCGCCACAAGTGCAGTGGCGTCCAAACCCACAAGAGCCGCGACTAATTCTGGAACGTGAAGTATTGAAAGCGCGCCTGCAGATGCCATCTCTGATTTCAAATTGGCGCGAGATCGAAAGTGGCGCTTTCACGCATCCGGCCTACATTCAATTGGCGCAGATAATTGCGGCAGTTGATGAGCAGAGTTCGATTGAGATTGAACAAATTTCAGATGAGAATATGCGCGCGCTCTTTACCGAATTAAATGTCGAGCCGATTCGCGCCGATGGTGAAGTTACTGGCCACTATGTCGAAAGCATTGTTGCGCGCCTGCGCGAAGTCGGAATTTCCAGGGCGATCGCAGAACTTAAATCTTCGCTGCAACGGTTAAATCCGGTAGAAAACGAGCAGGAGTACAACCAAGCCTTCGCTAGCCTGGTCGCCCTTGAGACCACCCGCCGCGGACTGCACGATCTCGCGCTTCGCTCGATTTAGACCCACTGCGCCTCGTGCGCTAGAGTGTGCGCCTGCACGACAAGTTGTAAATCTTTGCCCCATAGCTCAGTTGGTAGAGCGCCGAACTGTTAATTCGGATGTCCCTGGATCGAGGCCAGGTGGGGCAGCCAGCAAGAGATTTAACCCCGTAGGGTCTAAATTGAGATTATGAAGTTAAAAGCCTCCTGGAAAAATCAACTCTGGCCGTTGCGCGTTATGCGCCTCTGGCTTGGCGGAACCTGGATATATGCAGGTTGGGATAAGGCAAGTGATCCTGGATTTTTAACCGATGGTTCGCCAACATTTATTGGTTCTCAACTTGCTGCATATGAGCAGAATTCACCGATTGATTTTCTACTCAACCGAATGATTGAACACGCAACTCAAGTTGGCATATTTGTGATGCTCTCAGAATTTGCAGTCGGTTTTGCAACTCTCCTTTGGATCGCGCCAACTTGGGCGGCGCTTGGCGGGTTCTTAACTTCGCTCACATTGTGGCTATCTAGCACTTGGAACATCCAGCCATATTTCTTAGCAAGTAATTCGGTATATACAGTTTTTTGGTTAACTTACTTCTTATTCCTTTACGGCTCGCGACGTAAAAGCAATATCTCTGTCGACCGCCGCGGCTTCATTCGCATCTCTTCCATTGCTGCGCTCACCGTTGCGACAGTTGGGCTGGGCCGACTATTTCCTAAATCGGCCGCAGCTACGGTTAGTGCCACCCCTCAAAACATTATTGAGGACAGTTCGCTTTCGATAGGCGAAACATTTAACTTCACATCTAAATCTGGGTCACCAGCAGTTTTATTCAAAAGCAGAACAGGTGTTTATGCATACTCTGCCGTCTGCACGCACGAAGGTTGTACCGTGCAATACAACTCTGCATCAAAGAATCTGCAATGTGGATGCCACGGTGCCGTTTTTGATCCAGAAAGTGACGGAAACGCTCTTTCTGGTCCTACCAATAAGCCACTTCCTAAGATTAAGGTCGCCGTTGAAGGTGCCTGGATCGTTGAAGTCTAATAATCTTTACAAATTAATCACAGGAATCGCTAAGGTTTAAGAGAGATGATCAAGCCATGAAAATCACACGCACGCCATTAAAAGTAACTATCGCGTTTGTTGCCGGCGCCTTATTGGCCGGAACTGTTGCAACTGCATCAACGACAAATACTGTCGGTAGCGTTCTTGTATGTGCTGATAATCGAACCCAGACGTTGACTTTAGCGAAGAACAACGCATGTCCTGTCAATAAAACGGCAATTACGATTGGTAGCAACTCGATAAATGCCAAATCTATTGCAGCGTTAGTTACTCCATCTGTGGTTTCAATTTCCGTTAGATCAGGATCTGGAGGCGGATCAGGTTCTGGTTCGGTCTACAGATCAACTACATCAATGAGCTACATCATCACCAACAATCACGTGGTAGAGGCCGCTGCAACAAGTGGAACGATAAAAGTTGAGTTTGCTGATGGCAGTGACATTGCCGCAACCATTGTTGGACGCGATCGTTTGTATGACATTGCAGTTCTACAAGTGCGAAAAGGAAACCTGCCTCCTATCGCACTTGGGGACTCATCAAAGATCAGCGTTGGTGAAGAAGTTCTGGCTATTGGCTCTCCACTCGGCTTATCAAATACAGTAACTCAAGGAATTATCTCTGCGCTCAATCGACCTGTAACGGCTGGCACTCTTGATTCAACATCTTATGTAAATGCAATCCAAACTGATGCCGCAATCAACCCAGGAAATTCTGGTGGCGCGCTAGTGGATACACAAGGTCGCATCATCGGTGTTAACTCTGCAATTGCCACACTTACTTCAGGTGGAGTAGGCGGAAGTATTGGTCTTGGCTTCTCTATTCCAATAAATGAGGCAAAGCGTGTTATTGACGAGATCATCGCAACTGGTAAATCAACCAGACCGGTGATGGGCGTGGTATTTGATGATGTGACTGCAGATACCCAGGCAAAGATTTTGCAGCTAACTCCTGGTGAAGGTGCTGAGAAAGCCGGTGTCGTAGTTGGTTCTGTTATCAATTCAATTGATGGCGTAAAGATTGCTAACCGCGATGCCGCGATCGTAAAGATTCGTTCATATGCTCCAGGGACGGTTATAACAGTTGTGATGACCTTGCCTAACGGAACCTCTAAGACCTACAAGATCACGCTCGGAACAGCGCCCGCGGTTTAATTAACGTAAAAGTAAACCCAACGGTAGCCTTAACCCATGGCGTTATTTAAGCTCGAGATATCACTTCCGGATCGACCAGGTGCACTTGGCCTGCTGGCATCTGCAATTGGTGCAGCCGGTGCAGATATCCGTGGCTTAACAGTTATCAAATCTGAGGATGGCCGCGGTTATGACGAAGTAACCGTTGCCGTTCCCGGATCTGATCCAACAGATTTAATTGAGGTTCTTGGCGCGATTGGTGGCGTCGAAGTTATCTCGGTAAACGCTCTTTAATTACCGATAACTGCAGCAGTTAAAGCGCGACATCTCGTAACTGACCTGCAGATTGTTCAGGCTTTAGATCCATGATGAATGCACCCATCGCAGATTCGCTACCTGCTAAATACTTTAACTTGCCTGGCGCACGTCGCACGCTAGTGATCTGCCAATGAAGTCGCAGTAGATCGCGGCCTTCGCGCACCGGTGCTTGATGCCAGGTTGCGATATAGGCCATATCTATTCCAAACACTCCATCTAAACGGCGCATTACTTCTAACGAAATCTCAGGAAAAGCATCTGCTTGCTCTGGAGTTAGTTCGGCCAAATCGGCAACTGGTTTTAGTGGCGCTACATGTATTTCAAAAGGGTAACGAGCCGCATATGGAACAAAGGCCACCCAGTGAGCGTTCTTAGCAATGATACGAACTTGGTCTTTTAATTCGCGGGCAACCACATCATCGAATAAAACTTTGCCAGTTTCATCCATATATTTGCGAGCAACAGCGAGCATCTTCTGAACTCGCGATGGCAGATACGAGTAGGCATAAATTTGGCCGTGCGGGTGAGAAAGAGTTACGCCTACTTCTTCACCGCGATTTTCAAATGGTGCAATGTGATGGATATATGGCTCTTCTGAAAGTTCGCGCACTCGGTCAATCCATGCCTCAAGCAGAACGCGCACACGTTGCGGTGATAAATCTTTAAATGATCCACCATGGTTATCGGTAAAGCAGATTACTTCGCACTTTCCCGCAGCGGTTCCAGCATCAGTTTCTGGACCGACCATATCGGGAGCGGCCCAATCGCCTTCTGGTTTACGTAGGGAAGGTGAGCGATTATCAAAGACAACTATTTCATAATTACTATCTGGAACTTCAGTAAGTAGTTCACCTTTAGTTGGACACAGTGGGCATAACTCTTTCGGTGGTAAGAAGATACGTCCCTGTCGGTGAGCAGCCATCACAACCCATTCATTCAGGAGCGGATCAAGGCGGAGTTCACCGATGCCGGGCTGTTCTTCTTTAGGACGTTGATCTTGAGCGGTACGAGATTGACCTTGCGAGTCGTAATACCGAATGGTGCGCCCATCGGCCATCGCTAAATTGTTGCGAATAACTCCAGCGCTTAGCTTTTTCTGCTCGCTCATAATGGGTTAACTCTAAGCCTTAACGGGTGCGAATTGCGTTAATCAACCCAGTTAAAGCTCCGTTCAACTGCACGTTTCCATTGCGCTGCACCAATGGTGCGGCTCTTTTCATCACTTTCTGCTTGCCAACGCCGATCTTGGCGCCATTGTGATTTAACTTCATCGGTTGATTTCCAGAAACCAATCGCTAAGCCTGCTGCATATGCTGCACCGAGCGCTGTGGTCTCGGTTATCAAAGGTTTAACAATGTCGATGCCCATTACATCTGCTTGCAATTGCATACATAGTTGATTTGCAGTTATGCCGCCATCAACTTTCATCTCAGTCATTGCAATACCGCTATCAGCAACCATCGCTTCCATAATCTCCATAGTTTGATAGCAAATAGCATCCAAGGCAGCGCGCGCTAGATGCGCTTTAGTTGTGGCGCGAGTTAGGCCAACAATTACTCCACGCGCATCGCTGCGCCAATAAGGTGCAAATAAACCGGAGAAAGCAGGGACGAAATAAACACCAGCAGAGTCTTTAACTTGTAGCGCAAGTGCTTCGACTTCAGATGCTGATGAGATTATTCCGAGTTGATCACGTAGCCATTGAATAGCCGAACCAGTTACCGCAACTGAGCCTTCAAGGGCGTATTGCGCAGGTTGGTCACCAAATTTGAAGCAGACCGTTGTTAACAGGCCATGTTTGGAGCGAACGATTTCGGTTCCGGTATTTAGCAGCGCGAAGTTTCCGGTGCCATAAGTCGTCTTAGAACTTCCCTTTTCAAAACAAGCTTGGCCGACCATGGCGGCATGTTGATCACCAAGAATTCCAGCGATAGGAATTTGGGATTTAAAGGGACCGCTCTTACTGGTGGTTCCATAAATTTCAGATGATGATCTGATCTCAGGCAAAATTGCTAATGGGATATCAAAGATCGCTAAGAGTTCGCTATCCCAAGCAAGGGTCTGCAAGTTCATCAGCATGGTGCGCGATGCATTGGTGACATCGGTTATATGCATACCGCCAGTTAAATTCCAGGTTAGCCAAGAATCAATCGTGCCAATCCGAAGGTTTCCTGCGGCTAAAGCCTGTTTTACCGGCGCTACGTTATTGAGCAGCCAATGGATTTTGCTCGCTGAAAAATATGGCGCGATCGCAAGGCCAGTGCGGCTAGTCAGTAGTTCTTTCTCTGACTGGCTAAGCCCATCGAGAAAATCTGCGGTTCGAGTATCTTGCCAAACTATTGCGGGGTGAAGAGCCTTCCCAGTCTGCGCATCCCAGGCCACGATAGTTTCGCGCTGGTTAGTAATGCCGATGGCGCTTATCTGCCCCAGATCGATACTTGATTTGGAGATCGCTTCTTCAATGACTTTTTGAGTGTTCTGCCAGATTTCACCAGCATCGTGTTCGACCCAACCAGGGTTAGGGGTGAATTGTTGGTGCTCTTTCTGGGCAATAGCAACTACAGCACCTGATTTATCAAAGATCATGCAACGAGTACTGCTCGTTCCTTGATCAAGACTGGCTATATATGACATATCCTTAAGCCTATAACGAAAGTATTCGAGACGGTAGAGCGGGAGAGTAAATGTTTGATTCGCAGTTCAATCCTGCGCAACGCATCGCCGCTCTAAAATCTTTGGCGTCAGATGAATTCGATGTATTGATTATTGGTGGGGGAGTAACCGGAGTTGGTGCAGCGCTCGATGCCGCATCGCGCGGATTAAAAGTCGCCCTGGTTGAAAACCAAGATATTGCAGCTGGTACATCAAGTCGATCAAGCAAGTTGATTCACGGCGGCCTTCGATATCTTGAACAATATGATTTTAAGTTAGTTCGCGAAGCGTTGCATGAGCGAGAGTTAATGGTTTCATCCCTAGCACCACATTTAGTTAAACCAGTTGGATTTTTATATCCCCTCCACGAAAAATATCGCGAACGCACCTATGTCGGTGCAGGTCTTGCTCTCTACGATGTGCTCCGCGGTTTTCAGCGCGCGCTACCTTGGCATAAGCATTTAAGTGAGAAGAAAATTGCAACTATCGCACCATCTTTACGTGGGGATCTAATAAATGGAGCAATCAAGTACTTTGACGCTCAAGTAGACGATGCACGTCACACCTTGGCTGTTGCTCGTACCGCAGCACGCCACGGAGCAATAATTGCTACGCGCGTGCAGTGTGAAGAGCTTGTTCGCGATGGCAAACGCGTAGTCGGTGCAAAGGTTCGCGACCTTAACTCTGGCAAGAAGATAACTGTTAGCGCGAAGGTAACGGTGATGTGCGCTGGAGTCTGGAGCGATGAGCTCCATGAGAAATTTGGAATCAAACCTGGCTATAAAGTTGCTATGAGCAAAGGCGCACATATCGTGTTGCCAAAGAGCGCTATTAAATCTGATGCCGGAATAATTCTAAAAACTTCAGTTTCAGTCCTCTTTATTATTCCTTGGGCCGATAAATGGATTGTCGGTACAACCGATACTCCATATAAGGCAGATCGCACCAAACCTGTCGCCACCAAAGAAGATGTGGAATACATCATCGATCAGGCAAATCGCGTGCTCAACCCCAAGATTGACGCAGCCGATATTCTCGGTGTTTATGCGGGCTTGAGACCGCTAGTTGCAAATGCAGCAGGCTCCACAACCACAAAACTTTCTCGCGAACATACTGTAGAACGCCCAGTACCAGGATTTGTCAGCATCGCTGGCGGAAAGTACACCACCTATCGCGTTATGGGTAAGGATGTTATTGATCTAGCGGTAAATGATCTACGTCGCATCGTTGCCGAATCAATCACCGAGAAATTGCCGGCAATTGGCGCTGATGGTTATTTTGCTCTCGTACAACAGAGTGCGCAGCTGGCGCAAATGAGTGGCTTAGCGCAATCAACCATTACCCATCTCTTGGATCGTTACGGATCGCTGATTAATGAGATATTTGAAATAATCGATGCAGATAAGAAAGCAGCGGAACTTCTCACGCCAGAACTTGCCTACATAAAAGCTGAGATTATTTATGCGGTAACTCATGAAGGAGCACAAAGCGTTGATGACGTTCTCTCTCGTCGTACGCGCATTGCATTTGAAGCAAGCGATGGTGGCGAAGCGATTGCCGCAACAGTTGCAACGCTGATCGCTCCAATTTTGGGCTGGGATGCAGCGGCTAAGAAAGCCTCGGTATCTGAATTTACAAGCCAGTTAAAGAACGAGCGAGCAGCGCTGGATAAACTGCTTACTCGTACCCGTTAATTCTTGATCTGATTCCTACATCCATCAGTAGTTGGCTTCTTTGTAGGCGTAACAGTTGGCTTTGGAGTAGGTGTTGGAAGGTTTGGATCTCCCGGCAGAATTGAAAACGTAATTGGTGATCGACTTTCTGCGTGGGTACCTGTGGCATCTTTGAATCCGATTCGCCCAGTCCAAGTTCCCGCAGGCATTCCCTTAATTGTTAGCTTCCAAGATCCGCTAGTTGATCTCACCACCGTTTGAACTGGTTTAGGTTCGATTGGATTATCGGAGTTGGTATAGAAACGAACGGTTCCGGTAACTACTGGCTTTCCATCTGGGCGAGTAACATCAACTTCTAAAGTTACCGGCTTATCACTGGTCGTAAATTTCACATTCTTATAGACCAAGGTGCTTGTCTCATTCTTTGGCATTTGATCAACAACTTCGGGGAACCAACTTCCCTTGACTAAATCCAAGAAGGCTTTTGGCTCTCCACGGAATACATTTAAATCAAGGCGCGATCCGGGAACTCCGTACTTCGGTGCGATACCGCAGGAAGAGTATTGCCAGATAATCCATTGCGATGAGCAGTTTGCTGCGGTCCAAGAGTGAACATAGCAACCGCCTTCTTTAAGTCCTGGCTGTCCAAGTGGATCAGCAGGATCAATTCCATATTGAGCTAGCCAGAGTGGGTATTGGCGCAGCTCATCATCGCGGACCATCGCACCTTCAAGAAATGCTGGGTATGAATACAAGATTGGCATGCGATCGGTTTTCTGACGCAGCACCTTTAAGAAAGTTTTTGCCCAGAGAGTTATCTGCGCCTTTGGTAGATATCTGGCGCAAGTTTTCCCAGACAGGCGCACACAGTTATTCTCTAAATCGAGGGCATATGGAAGATCGCGCTCGTTATACCCACCAAGTGCTTCAAGCCTCCAGATAACTTTCTGGGCTTGGGTTTGCGCATCTGTTATCACTTCAGCATCTGTCTTCACATCTGGCAAAACAGCGTAATGATAGAAACCGGTATACATACCTGCAGCCTGCGCCGCCAATCTATCCATAATTACATATTTCAACGCTAGCGCATCTGCTTCATCGCGAGAATCGGATGCCTTGATCATGACAAAGCGCATTCCCGCGCTGTACTTCTTAACAAAATCAATCGGCGCGCCATTTGGATGTTGACAACGACTCACATCAGATCCGTGGATTCTGCCCCCAGGACCAAGTTGATCAACCATCGCTTTACTCGATGCATTTGAAATTTCTGGAACAGGTCGAACGGTTATCTCACGAATATTTGAATAGATCTTCTTTGATCCAACTTGAACCTTGGCGCGGTATTTAACTTGGGCATTTAGCGCAGTTGCAACTGCGACAACTTTCCATGTTCCGACTCGTGCTGTTCTTGTAGAAAACCTTGTATCTTGCCACTTACCATTTAACTGGATCTGGATCTCAACCTTTACCGCTGATTTGGCAGGTTTTAGATTTCCGTAGAGAGTGACAATTGGTTCGCTCCCGCCAGGAGTTTGAAGTACCGTCAAAGTTAACTTTGAGGTAGCAGCGCTCGTTGAAACTGTTTGAATCGAGAAGAGCGCAAGGCTCATGACTAGTACCGCGATTACTTTTTTCATACTAGTTCCTCAATCTCAATTTCCATGGAAAGTACCTTCTGGATAGAGGCCTTAAGTGAGTTCTCCAGCTTTACTCGCGTTGGAGAGTATTCGTGTCCACCTGAGAATTTACGGGCATCTGAGAAATCTAACTTCAATGTATTTCCATCGAATTCAGCAAGACGGGCATCGAAGTAGGCGATCCAAGCTACG
>JBIIUL010000090.1:0-4300 GCA_044340015.1 Candidatus Planktophila sp. | reverse complement strand
ATGTTCTGGTTTCACCAACATCACCAATTACCGCATTTAAGATCGGTGAAAAATCTGCAGATCCAATCGCGATGTACTTGGCAGATGTCGCAACAATTCCGGTAAACCTCGCAGGAATCTGCGGAATGAGCTTGCCAGCAGGCTTAGCCGATGAAGATGGTCTGCCAGTTGGTTTCCAGATCATGGCGCCTGCGATGCAAGATCAACGTCTCTACGAAGTTGGTGGCGCACTTGAAGCAGCGTTGGTCAGCAAATGGGGCGGATATTTAATTGATCAGGTTCCAGTGCTAGGAGGTGCCAAATAATGGCGCTTACCTATGACGATGTAATTTCAAAGTACGAACCAGTACTCGGCCTAGAAGTTCACGTTGAACTAAACACCGAATCCAAGATGTTCTGCTCTTGCAGCACCACATTTGGCGCAGAACCAAATACCCAAACTTGCCCAGTTTGTTTGGCACTTCCTGGCGCTCTGCCAGTTGTAAATGCGACAGCGATCGAATCTACGATCAAGATTGGTTTGGCACTTAACTGTCAGATCGCTCCGTACAGCCGCTTTGCTCGCAAGAACTATTTCTATCCCGATATGCCAAAGAATTTCCAGATTTCACAGTACGACGAGCCAATCTGTTTTGATGGTTATGTCGATGTTGAAATCGAAACCGAAGAAGGTCCAAAGCAGTTCCGCATCGAGATCGAACGTGTACATATGGAGGAAGACACCGGAAAGTCGCTCCACGTAGGTGGCGCAACTGGCCGTATCCATGGCGCGGAGTATTCATTGCTTGATTACAACCGTGCCGGTATTCCACTTGTAGAAATTGTTACCAAGATTGTTCCTGGCACTGGCAAATATGCGCCAGAAGTTGCCAAGGCCTACGTTGCCGAACTACGCGATATCTTGCGCGGCTTAAAGGTTTCGGATGTAAAGATGGAGCAAGGCTCGCTTCGATGCGATGCCAACGTCTCACTTCGCATAATCGGATCTGATGTTCTGGGAACTCGCTCTGAAACAAAGAACGTAAACTCACTTCGTTCAGTAGAGCGGGCAATTCGTGGTGAAATGATCCGCCATGCTGAACTTCTAAATGATGGCAAGAAAGTTAAGCAAGAGACTCGTCACTTCCAAGAAGAGTCAGGGCTAACTCGCTCTGGTCGCTCAAAAGAACAAGCCGAGGATTACCGCTACTTCCCAGAGCCAGATCTAGTGCCAGTTGCACCAGATGCAGACTGGATCGAAACTCTGCGCAAACAATTACCTGAGCGCCCATCGCTGCGCCGCAAACGTTTGAAAGAGGAATGGTCTGTTCCAGATAAAGAGATGGCGGCGATGATCAACGCTGACGTATTAGATATCGTTGAAGCAACTGTTCTGCTTGGCGCAGAACCAACGAAGGCGCGTACTTGGTGGCTGGGTGAAATTTCACGTGTTGCAAACGAAAAAGATTCTGCGATTCAAGATTTGGCAATTACTCCCGCCGACGTTGCTGAAATCGTCGCCCTTGTTGCTGCAGGTGAACTTACAGATAAGTTGGCCCGCCAAGTTGTAGAAGGCGTTATCGCTGGCGAAGGAAAACCTTCAGAAGTTGTGGCAAAGCGCGGTATTAAAGTTGTTAACGATGATGGCGCACTAATGGCTGCCATCGAAAAAGTTTGCGCTGAGCAAGCAGAGACAGCAGATAAAGTTCGTAATGGACATGTTCCTGCAGCAGGTGCGCTAATTGGTGCGGTAATGAAAGAGACAAAGGGCCAAGCAGATGCTGCTCGCGTACGAGAGCTTCTACTTGGCCACTTAGGTCAGCCAACTTCTTAATTTAACGTTACTTAGTTAGTGAACTGAAACGCCTTCTGTCTCAACCAGTGACTCTTTTCCAATATTGATAAAGAAGAAGAGCACGATTGCGCCAGCGAACAATAAGCCAGCTGAAACCGTAAATGCGACGGTGAAACCATGGGTGATTCCAAAGGCTTGCACCTTCTCGCCCATATTTTGATTTGTCGCGATGTAGTTGGTCGCAGCAGTTGCCGCAACTGTATTTAGCAGTGCAGTGCCGAGTGATCCACCAACCTGCTGGCTGGTATTTAACATCGCACTGGCAACGCCAGTATCTTGATTGCTAACTCCGTGCAGTGAAGTCGAAGTCAGTGGAATAAAGACCAGCGCCATTCCCGAGCTCATAATCAGAAGTGAGGGAAGCACATGAGATGTATATGAAGTTTCTGGGGTAATGCGAGTCAACATAAGCAGACCAATACCTGCGAAAACCAATCCCGGCACCATCAGTGGGCGCGGACCAAATTTAGGCAAGAGCTGCGATGCAATTCCCGCAAAGACGATGATTCCTGCAGTAAATGGCAAGAATGCAAAACCTGATTTAAGTGGTGAGTAACCAAGTACGACTTGAAGGTAAAGACCTAAGAATAAGAACATCGAGAAGAGACCAGCTCCAACAATTAGCGAACCAAGGTAAGAACCACCACGGTTGCGCTCTGTCACAACACGCAGCGGCATCATTGGATTTGAAACCTTGGTTTCGATTACGACAAACGCAACTAGCAACACAACTGCTGCAACCAGGAATGAAATTGTGCTCTGTGATGACCAACCCTTTGTCGCTGCTTCGTTAAAACCGTACGTCAACGAGAAGAGACCGGCGGTTGCGGTGATAACGCCTGGAATGTCATAACTATGCTCGCCGCCAGCCTTTGACTCTCTTACATAGAAGAAGGCCATTAAGCCAGCAAAGATTGCGATCGGAACGTTGACGCCTAAGCACCAGCGCCACGAGAAGTACTCAGTCAGAGTTCCGCCAAGGATCAAACCGATGGCAGCGCCACCACCTGAGATTGCGCCAACAACACCGAATGCTTTAGCGCGTTCGGCAGGAACTGTGAAAGTTACGGAAATAATTGCCAGAGCTGCAGGTGCAAGTAGCGCGCCAAAAACACCTTGAAGTGCGCGTGAAGCGAATAGCAATTCCTGATTTGCTGCGACTCCACCAAGTGCAGATGCTGCTGCAAAACCTGCGAGACCGATAATGAATATCCGCTTACGGCCCATAAAGTCACCAATGCGACCACCAATAAGAAGTAAAGATCCAAAGGCAAGGGTGTATGCGGTGATAACCCACTGCTGATTAGCATCGGTAATCCCGAGATCTGCTTTAGCGCTTGGAATAGCAATATTTACAATAGATGAGTCAAGAACGACCATTAATTGAGCGATGGCAACTACAAAGAGCGTACGCCAGCGATTTGGATCTAATCCATCTTTATCTAATTGGACAGGCTTTTTTGACACAGAAATCTCCTCAGAAACGTTAAGCAAATTGGTTAAATATTGAAGTGAATGAGTGGAGTCTATTAGACTCACCGCCATGTCGCAGATGAAGCCACGTTCGGGTTTGGTCACAGATGGTTTAGAGCGCGCACCTGCCCGCGGAATGCTTCGCGCAGTCGGAATGGGTGATGAAGATTGGGTCAAGCCACAAATTGGAATTGCATCATCTTGGAATGAAATCACCCCATGTAATCTCTCGTTAGATCGCTTAGCTAAAGCATCGAAACAAGGCGTATTCGATGCCGGCGGATTTCCAATGCAATTTGGCACCATCTCTGTCTCTGATGGAATCTCAATGGGCCACGAAGGAATGCACTTCTCGCTCGTATCACGTGAAGTAATTGCGGATTCAGTTGAAACAGTTATGCAAGCAGAACGCTTTGATGGCATGGTCACTTTTGCAGGGTGCGATAAATCACTGCCTGGAATGATGATGGCGGCAGCGCGTATCGATGTTGCATCTGTCTTTGTTTATGCCGGCTCAACTCTTCCTGGCCAAGTTGATGGAAACGATGTAACAATCATCGACGCCTTTGAGGCCGTCGGTGCTTGCGCTCGCGGGTTGATTACCAAAGAACGCGTTGATCAAATTGAGCGCGCTATCTGTCCAGGTGAAGGCGCCTGTGGTGGCATGTACACCGCCAACACCATGGCAACGGTTGGCGAAGCAATTGGTCTCTCGCTTCCAGGATCTGCTGCACCTCCTGCAGTGGATCGCCGTCGCGATGCATTCGCAGTTCAATCTGGTGCAGCTGTTGTAAATATGATCAAGATGGGCCTGACAACGCGGGATATTTTAACTAAGCGCGCATTTGAAAATGCCATCACTGCAGTTATGGCAGTAGGCGGTTCAACCAATGCCGTGCTCCACTTACTTGCTATCGCACACGAAGCAGAAGTTGATTTATCACTCGATGATTTCCATCGCATCGGCTCACGTGTTCCACTGCTTGGAGATTT
>JBIIUL010000089.1:0-4397 GCA_044340015.1 Candidatus Planktophila sp. | reverse complement strand
ATCCAGGCGTGGGTCATTTCTTGTGACTGGGCGTTGGTGCGCGATGCCGCTACTGCGCCTTGCAAGATTTCGGTGATGTGGGATTGGCCGACTAAAGAGTCAAAGACAGATGAAGTCATTTATCGTTTAAAGATTTTCTTGGCGGGCTTATCTGTTTTATTCAGCGCAGGAAGTTCGGCAACGCGCGCGATGATCGCGGCGTGAATTTCTTGAATCGTTTCTTTGCCATCAACTACTAAATAACGTTCTGGATCAAGACGGGCAAGTTGCAAAAACTCTTGGCGCACACGTTCGTGGAAGGCAAGTGGCTCTGCTTCTAATCGATCTGGGTTATGCAGGCGACCAATGCCGATTTCAGCAGGCAAGTCGATAACAATTGTTAGCGTTGGGAAAAGTGATTCGGTTGCCCAGCGAGAAATACGTGCAACTTCTCCTGGTGCAAGTACGCGACCTGCGCCTTGATAGGCAATTGAAGAATCAAAGTAACGGTCGGTAATTACAACTTTGCCTTCGGCAAGGGCTGGGCGAATAATTGAAAAGACATGGTGCGCGCGATCTGCGGCATATAGCAAAGCTTCAGCGCGCGGACTGATGACGCCAGTTTCGTGTCCGAGCAAAATCTTGCGCAAGCCTTGTCCTAAATCTGTGCCACCGGGTTCGCGGGATAAGACAACGCTTTCACCGCGGGCCTCTAACCACTCTTTAAGCAGTTTTGATTGCGTTGATTTACCGGTGCCTTCTCCGCCTTCGAATGCGATGAAGACTCCAGTTGTTGGTGCACCGGTGATGCCACCGAGTTCGCCCTTAAGTGCATTTGCAATATCTGACCATAGAGAAACGCTTGGACGATCACGCATCTGGCGATAAGAGATGTAACCGATGATTGATGCAATAAGGCCGGCGATAAGAATTGTTACTTGTGCGCCATTGAAGTTAAAGGTTGTGTTTTGAATTTTGTATGTATGAACACCGAAGGCTGCGGCAGCAGCTGGAGCGATTGCGAGAACTGCAACCAACGTGATGCGGATAAGTGATTGCACGAAGGCGAAGGTGCGACCGCGTACTTCATCTTGTACTTCCATGCCGAGCATTGTGAAGCCGGTAACCCAAGTAACGCCGCTAAATGCACCGAGGAATATCACGGTAAAGACTGCTAGAACAAGGTTTGGGATCAAGGCTAGAAGAACGAGGAAGATGCCGGCGGTTGTAAGGGAAGCGCCAAATAAACGGCGGCGGGAAAATTGCGCGAAGATCTTTGGGCCGAATGCAATGCCGATTGCAAGACCAGTAAAGACGGCACCGAATAGAACACCGTATGCAGCATCGCCGCCACCGAGATCGCCTACGAATGTGCGTGCAAGGCCAATTACGGCACCTGCTGCAGAGAAGGCACCGATCATGCCTACGACAAGACCGCGAATTAACTTTGTTTCGCTTACTGATTTCCAGCCATCGTGAAGTGATTTCCAAATGTTTTCATCTTTTGCTTTTTCGGCAGCTGCGCCCTTTGGAATTTCCTTAAGCCCCCAGATGGTAAATGCGGCAAATGCGAAGGTGGCGGCATTTGCATAGAGTGCGATATCTACTGAGTCGCCGATTGAAAATGGAAAGAGCGATTCGATCGCAGATGCAAAGAGCGTTAAGAGTGAGAACAAGATCGCCGCAACGGGTGCTGTGCCGTATGCGGCCAGAAGTGAGGCTTGGTTTGCGCTCTCTAATTTATCTTTGCC
The DNA here is from genome assembly GCA_044340015.1 of Candidatus Planktophila sp. Taxonomy (GTDB): domain Bacteria; phylum Actinomycetota; class Actinomycetes; order Nanopelagicales; family Nanopelagicaceae; genus Planktophila. The sequence continues at coordinate 2,667 of JBIIUL010000089.1, read as the reverse complement.
GACTAAATTCGGAACTGTTGCTTCCTTCGCTGGCGACCAGAAGAGCGTTAAACATTCGACCAAGATCATTGCGGTGTACAACCAGAAATACGTATTAACAATTGGGATCGAGATGTAAAGTCCGGCGCGGAAAATATCGGCTGTAACCATTAACTTGCGGCGATCAAAGCGATCTGCGATGACTCCGGCGATTGGGCCTAAGAAAACTGCAGGTAGAAGGCGGGCGATAAAGACGCCTGCGATTGCAAAGTTTGCAGTTGCATAAGATCCGCCTGAAAGTTGTGCAGCAAGTGCCGTGGTTGCGAGCAGGCCTAACCAATCACCGAGGGATGAGAAGACCATCGAGTTCCAGAGCTTGCGGAATGCGGGGATCGCCAGAACGCTGCGGGTTGCATCCTGCGCTGGGGCGGCAGGGGTCGGCAGGCTGTTAGGCATGTGTGCAGTCTATCGGCAGCCCCTGCTTGGCTAAATAGGGGCGAAAAGGGCTTTAACTAGGCGATTAATTAGATGTAGCACTTTTCTAGTTTGTGCTACCTTTGCAGCATGACAACCGCTGCTCGTAAACCAAAGGCGACTTCGGGCGCAAAGAAGCCCACAAAGAAAATTGTGGCCATCGAGTCTGTTGGTGTGCGCGAACTTCGCCAAAATGCTTCGAAAGTTTTAGATCAAGTTAAAGACGGTGCAATTATCGAGATCACCGAACATGGTGTGCCGGTTGCGCGCATTTTGCCAATTACCAAATCGCTTTACGATGAATATATTGAAAGCGGTTTGATTAAACCGGCACGTAATCCCGATTGGCGTCCAACAAAAAACCCCGTAAAAATTATTGGTAAGAAAACTTCTACTGAGATTTTGATGGAGATGCGCGCTGAGGAAAGATATTGAGCTGGTATCTAGATAGCTCGGCAATTCTAAAATTCATATTTGCAGAACCTGAGAGATCGGCGCTTGTAAAAGAAATTTCGGGTGGGGTGATCTCTTCTGAGCTCTCACGACTTGAAGTAAGAAGAGCGGTCTTTAAAATGCAGCCAAGCGCAATTGAATTAGCAGATGAAGAGCTTGGCAAAATTAATTTCGCCGATCTTTCAGGAACGGTTTTGAGAATGGCTGGATCGTTTGGCGAAAATATATCCTTGGGTTCACTCGATGCGATACATGTTGCTACAACGTTACTTTTGGGCGAAAGAATCGAAGGACTGATCACTTACGATAAACAGATGGCAAAGAACGCGAAGAAAATGGGAATCAACGTTTTATCGCCTGGTGCCAAGGTTTAGTTAAAAGAGGCTACGAATACTTTCTTCCAGGCTGTACTTTGATTTGAATCCAAGTTCTGTCGCTGCTAAATCAACGTTTGCACAGAGAAATGCTGGATCTCCAGCGCGACGTGGCGCTTCAATAACCTGAGCATCGCTCTTATTTATAGCCTCCAGCACTAACTTCACGATCTCGCGCACTGATGCTCCGCGGCCTGTGCCAACGTTGATGATCGCTGGAATTGGCTTACTTGCATTTGCCGCTACCAGGTGCGCTGCAGCAATATCGCGAACATCTACATAGTCACGCACACATGTGCCATCTTCAGTTGGGTAATCCGTACCGAAGATAACTGGAGCCTCGTTCTTGTTCAGCTTGCCCAAAACGATCGGTACCAGGTTTTCAACCGAATTATCAAGAAGTTCGTGTGAAGCGGTACCGACAACATTGAAGAAACGAAGTGATGTTCCAGAGTTCCCTGGCGTATTTATAAATTCAGTAACTTTACTTTCCGCATCAAGCTTTGTGGAACCGTATGGAGAGATTGGTGCAAGTGGACCGTTCTCTTTGCAAGGCTCCATCGTGTCTGGGCTGCCATAGACAGCAGCAGTTGAAGAGAATAAGAACTTCTTAACGCCGTGCTTTTGGGCAAGCTTTAGTAATTCGGTTGTCGCCGTGAAATTAACTTCCTTGTACTCATCAGGCTTCTCAACAGATTCGCCGACCGCCTTAAGCGCTGCTGTGTGAACAATTCCGGCGAAGTTATTCTCTTTAAGAATGTTTTCGATTGCTGTGTAATCCCGGATATCGACGACTTCTAGTGGGATGTCGGTGTTGTGCTTCTTGCGCAGGTAATCAACGCGTGAAGAAAGGCCTTGGTAGAGAGAATCAAGAAGAACTACATCTTTGCCATCTTCGATAAAGAGATCGGCGATATGTGTCCCGATATAGCCTCCACCGCCAGTGATTAGCCATTTCTCGCGGTCCATGGGTTAACTCTATTCGGCTTTCTTCGCGGCTTTACCGGTAGCTTTTTTAGCCGCTTTCTTCTTTGTAGCAGCCTTTTTCACTGTGTTCTTTGTAAGAGTAGGCGCAGCATCTCCTGGCTTAACCTTTGCTGCCTTTTTACGTGATTTCTTTGGTGATGGGCCGTTTTCGGCTTCCCAAGCGCGGCGACCAGCAAGGAGTTCTAGTGCTCGCTCAATGGTTAGCGCCTCTAGCGTGTCGCCGCGGCGAAGCGTTGCATTGGTTTCGCCATCGGTTACATACATACCAAAGCGACCATCTTTAACGATAACTTCCTTCTCGGTTGCTGGATCTTTACCGAGTTCTTTAAGTGGTGGCTTGGCAACGCCACGACGACGCTCTTTTGGCTTTGAGTAAATCTCAAGTGCTTCATCTAACGAG
>JBIIUL010000088.1:0-4400 GCA_044340015.1 Candidatus Planktophila sp. | reverse complement strand
CTTATTAGGCTTTTTTAGTGGCCCAAAAGATCTCGGCAATTTCATCGATCTTTGCGATCAACTTATCTGCAACGGCCAAGTCTTGAGTTCCCTTTGTGCCGGCAGCTCCAGCCAACTTTGTCGCCTCGTTGAAGAGTGAGTGAAGTTGTGGGTATGCCTCAAAGTGTGGCGCCTTAAAGTAATCAGTCCAGAGAACCCAGAGGTGCTCTTTAACTTGATGTGAACGCTCTTCTTTGATTGCAACTGAACGTGAACGGAAATCTGCATCTGGGTTAGCTGCATACTTTTCCATGCACGCCTTTACTGAGAGCGCTTCAATCTTTGCCTGTGCTGGATCGTAAACTCCGCATGGCAGATCGCAGTGTGCGTGGACAGTTACCTTTGGTGTGAAGAACTTCTTCATTTTCTCTCCCTTTATCTTTATATTTCTTATCTTTATTTCAAAACCTGTATGTGTGAGACTACCGCCCATGGGCATCTTTGGCATCTTCGGCCGTGTGATCGTCGAAGGCACCTCAATGCAACCGACCTATAACCCGCTTGACTGGCTACTTGTTCACTACGGCTTCTTCGGCAAAAAGTACCTATTTCTAAGACTCGGCGATGTTGTTGTCATTGAGCGCGAAACTCAGCCGGGCATCTTCTATGTAAAGCGAATCGCAGAGATTGCCATTGATAACTCAGGAGAGAAAAAGGGCAAGAAGAGTTACTACGTACTTAGCGATAACGAAGCTGGAACCGATTCTCGCAAGTGGGGTTTCCTAAGCGAGGCTGAAATTATCGGAAATGTAATTACGCGAATAAAGAAGAATTAACGCGTAAATGCTTCATACATCAACGCTTTAGCCTCTTCTTCGTGCAAGTGGTGGTTACCAGTTGCTGGAGATGCTGATGCGCGACGTGAAATTCTGCGAAGTACGCGACCATCAACTGCTGTGCCACCGATAGCTTCGGTAGTACTTAGCGCAACGTGTGGCCATGGACCTTGGTTAGCGGGTTCATCTTGTACCCATAGCAAGTTCGCGTTTGGATGCTTCTTCGCTTCAACTTCCATTTGTGCAACTGGAAGTGGATATAAACGTTCTACTCGAACGATTGCAGTGCTGCTGTCATTTAACTTAGTTCGCTCTGCAACTAGGTCGTGATAAATCTTTCCTGAGCAGTAGATCAAACGTGATGCGTTATTAACTGTGGCGTCCCCTATAACTGGCAAGAATGTTCCAGAAGTGAAATCACTCATCGATGAAGCAGCTGCGCGCAGACGAAGCATCGACTTCGGTGTGAAGACAACCATCGGACGGCGCTTTGGATTTGCAGCGTGGAAGCGCAACAAGTGGAAGTAAGAAGCCGGAGTTGATGGCTGTGCGATCGTCATATTCTTTTCTGCAGCAAGTGATAAGAAGCGTTCAATGCGCGCAGATGAGTGATCTGGGCCTTGTCCTTCATAACCATGTGGCAAGAGCAAGACAACTGATGAACGCTCGCCCCACTTTTGTAGAGCCGATGAGATGAATTCATCGATAACTGTTTGGGCACCGTTGGCGAAGTCACCGAACTGACCTTCCCATAGAACAAGTGCTTCTGGGCGAGCGACCGAATAGCCATATTCAAAGCCCATCGCAGCGTATTCAGAGAGAAGTGAATCGACGACAAAGAACTGGTTTTGATCTGAAATCAAAGAACCAAGTGGGGTCCAATCAGAACCATTCTCTTTATCAACGACTACTGCGTGACGATTGCTAAATGTTCCGCGACGAGAATCTTGTCCCGCTAAACGAACTGGGCGACCTTCTTTAAGAAGTGAACCAAAGGCGAGCATTTCGCCAGTTGACCAGTCGATGGTGCCGTCGTTAATTGATTCCGCACGCTTTTGTAGCTGAGGAAGCATCTTGGGATGGATATGGAAACCTTCTGGGATCGCCAGTTGTGTTGCTGCAATTTCGCGAATTAATTGTTCTGAGATAAATGTTGGTACATCTTCGGCATTTGGAACGATTGGTGGCTGGAAGTTTGGATCGTGCTCTTCTTCGTAATTAGCAACAGATGCATAAACTTCTTCAAGCTGTGTCTGGTAGTCGCGAGCCAACTGATCGGCTTCTTCTGGAGTTATATCTCCGCGGCCGATAAGCGATTCGGTATACAAGGTACGAGTTGAGCGCTTGGCATCAATTAACTTGTACATCATTGGTTGTGTGAAGCTTGGCTCATCACCTTCATTGTGGCCGCGACGACGGTAGCAAACCATGTCGATGACTACATCTTTGTTAAATGCTTGGCGGTATTCGAAGGCTAATCGAGCTACGCGAACACAAGCTTCTGGGTCATCGCCATTTACATGGAAGACCGGCGCTTCAATTACCTTGGCAACATCTGTTGAGTAACGTGAAGAACGAGAAGCATGTGGTGAAGTTGTAAAGCCCACCTGGTTATTTACAACGATATGAACTGTTCCGCCGGTGCGGTAACCCTTAAGTTGAGATAGTTGCAGAGTTTCAAAGTTAACGCCCTGACCTGCAAATGAAGCATCTCCATGGAGCAAGATAGGTAGAACTGAGTAAACATCTTTAATGTTTAACTTGTCCTGCTTAGCGCGAACAATGCCTTCTAGCACTGGGTTTACCGCTTCAAGGTGTGAAGGGTTGGCAGCGAGATAAATCTTGGTCTGCGCGCCAGATTCTGCGGTGAATACGCCTTCAGTACCTAAGTGGTACTTAACATCGCCCGAACCGTGAACTTCATTCTCTTTGTAATGACCTTGGAACTCTTGGAAGATTTGTCCGTAAGACTTGCCAGCGATATTTGCCAGAACATTTAGACGTCCGCGGTGAGGCATACCGATACAGACTTCATCCAAACCTTTTTCAGCAGCAGATGAGATAACGGCATCAAGAATAGGAATTACTGATTCGCCGCCTTCAAGTGAGAAGCGCTTCTGGCCGACGAACTTAGTCTGCAAGAAAGCTTCAAAAGCTTCCGCGCTATTTAACTTACGAAGGATACGAATCTGTTCTTCGCGATCTGGTTTAGTGAAGCCGATTTCAACGTGTTGCTGGATCCACTTACGCTCTTCTGGATTTGAAATATACATATATTCAACTGCAACTGAGCGGCAATATGAATCGCGCAGAATTCCCAGAATCTTGCGCAGCTTCATAAACTTCTCGCCACCGAAACCACCAGTTGCAAATTCGCGATCGAGATCCCACAAAGTAAGTCCGTGAGTTACAACATCAAGATCTGGATGTGAACGCTGTACATACTTAAGCGGATCGGTATCTGCCATCAAGTGGCCGTAGGTGCGGTAAGCCTGAATCAACTGCTGAACGCGCGCAGTCTTGTTAATCTCTTCATCTTTAGAGAATTCAAAGTCAGATGCCCAGCGAATTGGCTCGTAAGGAATACGTAGCGCTGCGAAAATTTCATCGTAGAAGTTTTCGGCGCCGAGCAAGATTTCATGGATGCGACGAAGGAAATCACCTGATTGTGCACCTTGAATAACGCGGTGATCGTAAGTACTTGTAAGAGTAATGACCTTGCTGATCGCCATGCGGGCCAAGGTCTCTTCACTGGCGCCTTGGAATTCGGCTGGGTAATCCATTGCGCCAACGCCAACGATTAGGCCTTGTCCCTGCACCAAACGTGGCACTGAGTGAACGGTGCCGATGGTGCCTGGGTTAGTTAGCGAAACAGTTGTTCCTGCGTAATCTTCAACAGTTAGCGTGCCGGCGCGGGCCTTCTTAACGATCTCTTCATAGGCGACCCAGAACTGACCGAAATCTAAAGCTTCACAACCCTTAATAGATGGAACAAGTAATTGACGAGATCCATCTGGCTTTGCCAAGTCGATCGCAATACCAAGGTTGATATGTTCTGGCTTTCCAAGTGCAGGCTTGCCATCTACTTCACCATAGAAGGTGTTCATCTCTGGCATCGCACGAAGCGCCTTGATCATTGCGTAAGCGATTATGTGGGTAAATGAAACTTTTCCACCGCGGGTGCGCTTTAAGTGATTTGTAATAACGGTGCGGTTATCAATCATTAACTTTGCTGGAATTGCGCGAACACTTGTTGCAGTTGGAACTGTTAGCGATGCTTCCATTGATGCAACTACGCGACCTGCAACGCCACGGAGTGGTTCCATCGTTGCAGCACTTGGTGTTGCCAAAACTGGTGCGGGTTTAACTGGCGCTTGTGCTGGCGCTGGTGTTGAAACCACTGGCGCTGGTGTTGAAACCACTGGCGCTGCTGCAACTGGTGCAGGAGTTGAAGCCGGAGTAGATGTAACTGGTGCAGCAAGAGTGGATGGAGCTGGTGTTAAAACTTGTTGTGTTGCTTTTGGAATAGGAGGAACTGGTGGTGTACCAGCTTTTGGCGCGCTTGTTGTTGCAGCTGCACTTGGG
>JBIIUL010000087.1:0-4421 GCA_044340015.1 Candidatus Planktophila sp. | reverse complement strand
CCAGCGCCAGTCGCACCACCAGCGCCAGCACCAGTTGCTGCAAGTGCACCTGTCTCACAACCTGCCGATGCCTATGTAACTCCAATCGTTCGCAAATTAGCTAACGATCTTGGGGTAAATCTTGCAAGCGTTAAGGGCACTGGTATCGGTGGACGAATTCGTAAGGAAGATGTTGAATCTGCCGCACCAAAGAGCGCAGCTCCTTCTTCAACAACAACAGCGGCACCTGCACAACGTTCTGCAGCCGCTCCTGTCATTGCAACGTCTCCACTTCGCGGAACCACCGTAACCATGTCACGTCTTCGTAAAGTAATCGCAGCCCGCATGGTCGAATCACTTCAAGTAAGTGCGCAGTTAACAACTGTCATCGAGGTAGATGTTACAAAGATTGCTCGTCTGCGTGATCGCTCAAAGGCTACATTCGAAGCGCGTGAAGGTGTGAAGCTCTCATTCCTTCCATTCTTTGCCGTTGCAGTTTGTGAAGCGCTTAAGCAGCACCCAGTTCTTAACTCATCAGTTGAGGGCGACCAGATCATTTATCACGGTGCAGAACATCTTGGCGTTGCTGTAGATACTGAACGCGGATTGCTGGTTCCGGTCATCCATAACGCAGGCGACCTAAATATGGGAGGCATTGCACGCAAGATTTCCGATCTCGCTGCACGCACCCGCGATAACAAGGTCACACCTGATGAGCTGGGTGGCGGAACATTTACGTTAACAAATACCGGAAGCCGCGGTGCGCTCTTTGATACGCCAATTATCAATCAGCCACAGGTTGCAATCCTTGGACTTGGCGCAGTTGTTAAGCGTCCAATGGTTGTAAAGGGTGAAGATGGCGGCGAAACAATTGCCATTCGTTCTATGGTCTACCTTGGTCTTTCATACGATCATCGCGTTGTCGATGGCGCAGATGCTGCTCGCTTCCTAGTTACTCTCAAAGAGCGACTTGAAGGCGGCGCCTTCGAATCAGATCTAGGTCTCTAAATTTCTATGTCAGTCCCACAACGTATCGCCATTACTGGCGCATCCGGTCTTATCGGAAGTGCGCTGGTTGGTCACTTAAAATCTGAAGGCCACACCGTTCAGCGCCTGGTACGTCGCGCAACCGTTGCACCTGATGAGATTCAATGGGATCCCAAGACAGGTTGTGTAGATATCGAAGCGCTACGTGGCGTCGATGCGGTTATTCACTTAGCTGGCGTCGGCGTTGGCGACAAGCGTTGGACCAAGCGCTATAAATCAGAGATTCTGAATTCACGTTTACTCGGAACAACTGCGATTGCTAACGCGGTTGCTGAAGTTAAGCCACAGGTCTTTATCTCTGCAAGCGCTATCGGTTGGTATGGAGATTCTGGAAATCGCGCGGTTGTTGAGAGCGATTCTGTCGGCAATGATTTCTTGGCTGCAGTTTGCCGCGAATGGGAAGGCGCTGCCGACCTCGCAGGAGATGTTCGCACTGTAAAACTGCGCACTGGTTTAGTTCTTGATCCGACAGGTGGAGCGCTAGGTCGCATGTTGCCACTCTTTAGATTTGGACTTGGCGGAAAGCTTGGATCGGGCAAACAATGGTGGTCTTGGATAACTCTTCACGATGTAGTCCGTGCAATTATCTTCGCACTCGAACACCCAATTGCAGGTCCGGTAAATCTGACTACGCCTAACCCGGTTACCAACCAAGAATTCACGGCAGCGCTTGCTCGCGCAATGAATCGACCAGCGCTCTTTCCAGCACCCGCCATTGCGCTAAAGATCGCACTAGGTGGTTTCTCAAGCGAAGTTTTGGGTTCTAAGAAAGTTATGCCAAATGCTCTGAGCGATGCAGGTTTTGTTTGGGATTACCCACATATCACCAACGCCTTAACGGCGTTGATCGATCAATAACCGCTCTGCCGCTCTTCTGCCAGAAAGCAAAGCACCGTTCTGCGATGGTGATTCCAAGTAGTCTCCCGCACAATAAATACTCTTCTCAATCTTCACTGCTTGGCGCTTCTTAAATCCTGGCTCAAATAAAGGCAACGCCGAGTTGATTTCGTATTTAGCTAAGAATCTCCACTCTTCTGTTGAGACCCCCCACATCTGAGTTAAGTGGCGGCGGACTTCAGACTCAGATGAATGTTTGATAGTTGTCGAAGAGATCAAATGTTGACCAGTCGGTGCATAAGCGCGAGAGAGGTTCGAGATGACAATTGAGTTCACAACCGGTCCGCGCACTTGGCTATCAACAATCAACTCCGCGTTATCGGTCGGCGAAAGTAGAGTTGAGTGGTACCAAGTCGTAGATCTAGCCAAACGGCCAATTTCTTTAGCTCCCAATAGCTGTCCAGCAGTAGTTAGATCCGTTGCAAGTATTACTCCAGCGGCGCTGATTCTTCCTTGGTTAGTAACAACGCCTTTGCTATCTATCTCTTCGACCTGCGTATTGAATCGTAAATCTTTAATCTGATCGGCCATGCGCGAGGCAAACTCCCCCACACCTTTTGAGGGAATACCTGACTTTCCATTTATAAATGAGGCGATTACTTCTCGGCCAACAACCGCACTAACTTGCGATGGGTCGGCAAGGAATACGCCTTGCAGAAAAGGCTTTAGTACTTTTCGGTAGAGATCAGAGGTCCCTGCGCGCAGAAGATGATCTTCGACGCTCTCATTCTCACGCGGGCTAGACGCCAAATACTTAAGAAAATTCGCCTTCGCCAAAACGCTGCCGGTCTTCTTTGAGAATATTGAGAATAGCGCTGCGCGCGGATCTCCCAATCGAACGATCCCCTTGGTGGTTGCTACCCCAACTGTGCGCGGTGCGACTTTAAAGTCGAGATCAGATAAATACTTTCCATTCTTAATCTCAGGATAATTAGCGTTAATTAGTTGAAATCCGCGGTCGAGAATGAAGCCATCAATCAAATCGCTGGCGACCCGTCCACCAGCTCGATCTGAAGCCTCAATTACAACAACTTCAGCACCGTTCTTCTGCAAGGTAATTGCAGCGCTCATCCCTGCTAAACCGGCACCAACAACAAGATACATAACGGAATTATCTTAGATTTATCAGGTGCACTATTTATTTGAACTGCAGCTTTGAAGGCCACCAGACCTTTGGCCCGATCTCAAGAACCAAGGCTGGCACCAAGATTGAGCGAACAATGATGGTATCTAGCAGAACACCAAATGCGACCGCGAATCCCAATTGGGCTAGCGGCACTAATGGCAATAGACCAAGTACGGCAAAGGTGGCCGCTAAGACGATTCCAGCAGATGTGATTACCGCACCAGTTACGGTCACGCCTTTAATTACGCCAGCGCGAGTGCCAATTTTCGCACTCTCTTCTCTTACGCGAGTCATCAAGAAGATGTTGTAGTCAATACCAAGTGCGACCAAGAAGATAAATGCAAACAATGGGAATGAGTTATCGCCCCCTGCAAAACCAAAGACGTGGTTAAAGACCAGCGCACACACGCCCAGGGTTGCAAAGTAACTGAGCACAACTGTGCCAAGAAGAAGTACTGCACTCAGAATGCTTCGGAGCAAGACCCCAAGAATCAGAGTTATTACCAGCAAGATAATTGGAATAATTGTTCGGTTATCTCGATTGTTGGCAGTGCGCACATCGAAGTAGACGGCGCTTGTGCCACCAACTAGCGATGTGGAATCTGCAGCATGCGCTAGCTCGCGAATCTTTGGAATATCGTTTCCTGCCTCCACGCTATCTGGGGCCTTATCCAAGGTCACATTCAATATCGCTCGCCCATTTACGATTTTTACTTCAGGAGTTGGGCCGCCAGCTAGCGCCATTCCATCAAGCATCGGAACAACTTCAGTTACACCCGGTGCATCCTTAATGGCTGCGGTTACCGCGCCAATTTTATCGGCAGCGACAACTATCTGAGTTGGGTCACCCTGTCCCCCAGGAAAATGCTTTTCCAACAAACGCTGACCAACAACGGATTCCGGGTTGCCGGTAAATGTGTCGACCGTTCCGATTCCATCTGCCTTCAGAGTCGTTGAAGCGCTGGCGAATCCTAAGAGAATTATGGTGGTAATTATCCAAGCTTTGCGCGGATTGCGACCAATCCCGTTGGCCACCTTTGACCATGATCCAGTCATGACATGATCGTCGCCATCGTTCTTTGGGACTCGCGGCCAAAAAATCCAACGACCAAAAATCAATAGCAGTGCTGGCAAAAGCGTCAGAATTGTGAACATTGAAACGACAATTCCGATTGCACCAATCGGTCCTAAACCAGCTGTGTTGGTTAACTGGCTAAAGAGCAGAACTAAAAGAGATATCGCAACTGTGGAACCTGATGCAAGAATTGGTTCCCAAACACCTTTATAAGCCGCACGCATCGCCACAAATCTGTTATCAGTGAAATGTAGTTCTTCACGATAGCGAGCAATTAATAAGAGTGCGTAATCAGTG
>JBIIUL010000109.1:0-3317 GCA_044340015.1 Candidatus Planktophila sp. | reverse complement strand
ATTTCAACCTTCTCGGATCCTTTGACCGACTTCCACTTGTCACGGTAATTCTCTTGATCTTCACCCTATTGCTATCTGATTTCTTCGACACAGTCGGAACAGTTACAGCGATTGGACATGAATCTGGGCTTATCGACAAGAATGGAAATGTTCCAAATAACGATCGCATCCTTCTCGTTGACTCGCTAGCAGCAGTTGCAGGTGGCGCTGGAAGCATCTCTTCTAACACCAGCTACATCGAATCAGCATCTGGTGTTGGCGAAGGCGCACGAACCGGTCTTGCATCTGTTGTAACAGGAGCATGCTTCTTGCTTACAACTTTCTTGGCACCGCTCGTAGCGATCATTCCTTATGAGGCTGCGACCCCAGCACTGATCATCGTTGGATTCATGATGATGACTCAGATCAAGGCTATCGACTGGGATGATTACGGAATCGCAATTCCAGCGTTTCTAACAATCATCTTGATGCCTTTTACCTACAACATCTCAGTAGGTATCGGAGCCGGCTTTGTAACTCATGTGGTTATTCGCTACATGCAAGGACGACGAAAGGAAGTACATCCGCTACTTCTCTTGGTCTCTGGCCTATTTATGATCTACTTCTTATCTTCACCAATAAACACTTGGGTCGGATAAGTAACTAGTTATAAAGAAGAAAAGCCCCGGTTGAAGTTAACCGGGGCTTTTCTAATCTCCGCCTTTTATAACTGCCAGTCGATCGGTTCCAAACCTTTAGCTAGCAACGCTTGATTGGCTCTACTAAATGGCTTTGATCCAAAGAATCCGCGATGTGCAGAGAGCGGGCTTGGATGAACTGAAGTTATGCAATCAGATTTAGGAAAACGATCTTCAACCTCTTGCGCGCTCTTACCCCAAAGGATCGCAACGACACCAATTTGGGCGAGAATCGATACGACCTGATCTGTAAAATCTTTCCAACCGAAATCTCTATGAGAGTTACTCTCACCTTGCGCACAGGTGAGTGTTCGATTTAAGAGAACCACGCCTTGATTGGACCAAGGGGATAGATCTCCGGAAGTAGGAATGGCAACATCCAAATCATCTGCAAGTTCGCGATATATATTTTTTAGAGAAGCCGGCAACTTTCCATCCCTACGCGCAGTAGAAAAAGCCAAACCCATTGCATCTATCTCGTTGGGATAAGGATCTTGACCTAAGATCAGAACCTTTGAAAGAGATGGATCAAAGGATAAACTCTTCATTACATTATCGTGCTTCGGTAGATAGCTACTCTCCGCGATATCGCTCTCGATCCTATCTAAGAGATCATGTGAGCCCTTAAGCAAATCACGCCAATTGGGATGTAACTGATCTCGAAAACTATTCATCTACTTCTAGCGAAAAAGCGCGAACCGTCTGTCGTAACATCGATGGTGATTCCAAAGACCGCGCTCATATGTTCGGAGGTAATAACTTCGGCGATGGGTCCCGAAATTGCAATAACGCCATCTTTGATTATCAGCGCATGCGTTGTACCTGCTGGAATCTCTTCAATATGATGAGTTACGATGATGCTAGATGGCGCAAGTGGATCAAGTGAGAACTCAGAGAATCGTCTTAGTAAATCCTCACGTCCTCCAAGATCCAGACCTGCCGTAGGTTCATCCAAAAGTAGTAACTCTGGATCAGCCATCAGTGCGCGGGCGATCTGTACTCTCTTCTTTTCTCCATCGCTAAGTGTGTAGTAGCGGCGATCTGCAAATTCGCGAACTCCAAAGGTGGTTAAAAGTGCTACTGCGCGTGATTCATCCCAGAGATCATAAACTTCATTCCATCTACCAATTACTGCATAAGCAGCAGTTAAAACAACGTCTCGCACAAACTCATCATCAGGAATATCTTCAGCAAGGAGTGAGGCGCAGATGCCGATGCGGGTTCTTAGTTCAGATAAGTCCACTTTGCCCATTTGCTTATCAAGAATTGAGACGGTGCCCGAGGTTGGAAAGATTCGGGTAGCCAGGATATTAAGTAGCGTCGATTTACCTGCACCATTTGGTCCCAGAATGACCCAACGCTCACCGCTTTGAATTCGGAAATCAATCGGGCCGAGGATTCGCTTGCCACCGCGCGTGACGCTAACTCCTTGCATAGCAAGGACCACTTGGCTGGGTGCGGCGTTCATAGATGAAAAAGATAGCGGTAAAGGCGTTGAATCACTTGCAATTGCGCCATGCGCTGATGTGATTCACGATAATCTTCTCCATTATGGAGTCAAAAAACGGTGTAACAGAGCAACAATTCACCGGCCTTATATTGGTCTCCGGAGTCGATAGCCCAGGCATAACTGAAGCCCTCTTCGAAACTCTCTCCCCTTTTGCAGTAACTATCCTCGATATCCAACAAGTCGTAATCCGTGGTCGATTGATTTTGACAGTCCTGATCTCTCTCTCGCCAGCACACGCTCAATCGATTGAGGCAGACTTAGAAGACTGTGCCGCAAAACTAGGCGTTGATATCGCAACTTCCTTTGAAAGTAGCGACCAGAGCTCGATTGCTGCAAAGAAATCGCTTCTACACGTTGTTGCGCTGTCACAGTCTCTAAAGCCGCAAGCAATAAATGCAATCGCTGCGGTGATTGCCCAAGATGGCGGAAATATTGAACGGATAAACAGAACCGCTAGTTATCCAGTAACTGCTATTGAGTTAACCGTCTCTGGCGCTGATTTAGCGACGCTGCGCAGCGCGCTAGCAACCACCGGAAGCGAACTGGGTGTTGATATCGCAGTCTCCCCCGGCGGGCTGATGCGATTTGCTACGAAATTGGTAGTAATGGATGTGGATTCAACGCTGATTAAGCAAGAAGTAATTGAACTTCTTGGTGCGAAGGCAGGCGTTCAGGGCGAGATCGCGCAGATTACAGAGGCTGCGATGAGAGGTGAGCTCGACTTTGAAGCGAGCCTGCGAGCAAGAGTTGCACTTCTGAAAGGTCTACCTGAAACCGTTCTGGTTGATGTGCAATCCGAGATTACTTTGACACCTGGCGCACGAACTTTGGTTCGTACCTTAAAGAAACTCGGACACCATATAGCACTGGTTTCAGGCGGCTTTGAAACTGTTATCGCACCTTTGGCCGCTGAATTAGGTATCGACCATATGCGTGCAAATAATCTTGAGGTTTCAGATGGAAAGTTAACAGGTGCTCTTACTGGTCCGATAATCGATCGCGCGGGAAAAGCAACTGCGCTACGTGAATTTGCTGCCGAGCACAACGTTGACTTGGAACAAACAATCGCTATAGGTGATGGCGCAAATGATCTAGATATGATCGCAATAGCGGGAATGGGAATAGCATTT
>JBIIUL010000015.1:0-16854 GCA_044340015.1 Candidatus Planktophila sp. | reverse complement strand
GCCTCAGGAGCCATCTTTGGTTTATTCGGCGCCTTCATCGCACTTCGCAAGCGCATCAACGACGGCGTACGCGATATCTATGGAATCGTCGGACTTAACTTCGTATTCGGCTTCATCCTGGGCGGAGTCGACTGGCGAGCCCACCTTGGAGGCCTTGTTGGGGGCTACCTAACTACCGCGGTATTGATTCGAATTACACGCGTGTAATTCCTCCACACTGTGCACAACTTCTGTGGATAACTACTCCGCAGCTTTAACACTGCGAAGAAGCACCTGAGCAACGTCCAATACCTCAACGTCGCTCTGTCGCGCAACCATTCCATCGCCAACCATCACACGACAGAACGGACATGCGACCGCAACTTCATCAACACCAGTTGAGATCGCTTCATCGACGCGATTTAAATTAATTCGCGTTCCAATTTTCTCTTCCATCCACATTCGTCCACCGCCACCACCGCAACAGAATGAACGCTCTTGATTACGTGGCATCTCAGTGATGTCGCAACCTGATGCTTCAAGAAGTTCACGTGGTGGCGCATAGATTTGATTGTGACGACCCAAGTAACAAGGATCGTGATAAGTAAGTTTCTGTTCACTCTTATGTGGACTTGGCTTTAAACGCTTCTCTTTAATCAAAGTGTTAAGCAACTGAGTGTGGTGAAGCATTTCTAATTCAAAACCACTTTGTGCGTAGTCGCGACCAATTGTTGTAAAGCAATGTGGGCAAGTAACAACAACTTTTTTCTTACCCTTTGGGCGACCAGCGAATACTTCGTTAAAAGTTTCGATATTTTCGCGCGAAAGAATTTGGTAAAGGAATTCATTTCCAGAACGACGCGCAGGATCTCCAGTACACGTCTCGCGCTTACCAAGTACGGCAAAGTTAACGCCAGCCATATGCAGTAGTTCTGCAACCGCCTTAGTGGTTTTCTTAGCGCGTTCTTCATATGCACCTGCGCAACCAACCCAGAACAAATATTCAACTTCGTCGGGCAACACACCTTCAACAACGCGAACCGGGAAATCACATTCTGCGATCCAGCCTTCGCGATCTTGTTTATTGGCACCCCATGGGTTGCCGGCTTTTTCTAAGTTACGGAATGTGCCACCAAGTTCTGATGGAAACTCTGATTCAACCAAGACTTGGAAGCGGCGCATATTTACGATGTGATCAACGTGTTCGATATCAACCGGACATTCATTTACGCAAGCGCCACACATCGTGCAAGACCAAAGCACATCAAGTGAAATAGGGCTGTTCTCGCCAACTATCGCCTCTGTTTCAACAACTTTAGCCATTGCGTGATCGCGCATCGCCATAATTAAAAGCTTTGGCGATAGCGGTTTATCTGTATGCCAAGCAGGACATTGCGACTGGCAACGTCCACACTCGGTACAGGAGGTCATATCTAGCAGACCCTTCCAAGAAATGTCTCCACGATTTCCTAAACCAAAGACATCATCTTCAGCAGGATCTTCAAAGTTAACTGGCTTACCGTGCGACAACATTTCAGGAAGAGCGCCAAGTGAATTACTGCCATCGCTATTGCGCTTATAGAAAATATTGAAGAAGGCCAAGAAGCGGTGCCAAGCGATACCCATTGTTAAATTACTTGCAATAACAATGAACCAAGCCATTGAAATAACAATCTTGGCGGTTGCTACCCAAACGATTGCGTTCTCAATAGCAGCAACGCTCATACCTTGGAAAACGAGAACGGCTGGCCAAGAGATAGCAAAGTGCCAGTTCCAACTCTCTTTCCCAAGCAACGCACCTTCAAGTCCACGCAGCGCAATTACACAGAAAACAATCGCAAGGATTGTTGCTTCAACGTAGTAAGCCTTACCCATTCCAGAACCTGCAAAACGATTGAGCATACGAAAACGTGTGACTTGGCGAATACCAATTAAGGTAACAATTCCAACTCCAGTTGCCATCGCAATAAATTCCGCAAATAGTTCGTAAACAACCCAATGGCCGATTAGCGGCAACGCGAATTCCGGATTAATAACTTGCCCATACGCCGTAACCAAAGTTCCAAAGAGCGCACCGAAACCGATCATGACAAACCAATGCGCAATTCCAGTTGCGGTGAAGTTGAGCATCTTGGTGTGGCCCAAAACTTCCTTCAACATATTTTTCAAGCGCGCACCTGGATCATTGCTGCGCGTTGGATCAGCTTGTCCCTTGCGGTAAATGCCAATCAACTGGCGCACCCGAACCGTCAGCAAAACCAGAGCGACAACGGTGATCGTGTACGAGAGGGAGGCCAGGGCGATACGCATAACGCGAGGTTACCGACCGTGACGCTCTTTTGATGGACGGGGAAGCCGACTGTAAAGAGCTTTTCCCAGTCGGCGTCCGTTCATCAAAAGGCCACAGTCGCCGGCTGGCGAAATTTCAAAAATGGGAATAAGCGGGCCGCCTGGGGAGTTATACGGGATGCCCCAACCTTGAGTCGCACCTACTCAACCTTTTGAGTAAGATGGACTCAGGTTAGAGCAGCCTCAACCCCAGATCGGGCTTGAGATGAGCTAAGAAACGTAAAAAGGAGCAATACAAATGGCTAGAGCAGTCGGAATCGACCTCGGAACTACAAATAGCTGCGTATCGGTACTCGAAGGTGGAGAGCCAACGGTTATCGCCAACGCAGAAGGCGCTCGCACAACTCCATCGATCGTCGCCTTCGCAAAGAACGGCGAAGTCCTAGTCGGTGAAGTCGCTAAGCGTCAATCAGTGACAAACGTTGAACGCACAATCCGTTCCGTAAAGCGTCACATGGGTACTAACTGGACCATGGATATCGATGGCAAGAAGTACACACCACAAGAAATTTCTGCACGCGTTCTACAAAAGTTAAAGCGCGACGCTGAGGCATATCTTGGAGAAACAGTTACAGATGCAGTCATTACTGTTCCTGCTTACTTCTCTGATGCAGAACGTCAAGCAACAAAAGAAGCCGGCGAAATCGCAGGCCTCAATGTTCTTCGCATTATCAACGAACCAACTGCAGCAGCGCTCGCATATGGTCTTGATAAAGCAGATCAAGAACAAACAATTCTCGTATTCGACCTTGGTGGCGGAACATTCGACGTTTCACTACTCGAAATCGGCGACGGTGTTGTTGAAGTTAAGGCAACTGCCGGTGATAACCACCTTGGTGGCGATGACTGGGATCAAGCACTAGTTGATCACTTGGTACAAACTTTCGGTTCTAAGAACGGAATTGATTTAACTAAGGACAAGATGGCGATGCAGCGCGTTCGCGAAGCAGCTGAGAAAGCGAAGATCGAACTTTCATCTTCACAGCAGGCTTCAGTTAACTTGCCATACATCACCGTTGATGCAGATAAGAACCCACTCTTCCTTGACGAGACAATTACACGCGCACAATTCCAAACACTTACAGCGCCACTTCTAGAACGTTGCAAAAAGCCATTCCAGCAAGTTCTTAAGGACTCTGGAATCGCAATCGGTAACATCAAGAGCGTTGTTCTTGTTGGCGGTTCAACTCGTATGCCAGCGGTCGTTGATCTAGTTCGCGATCTAACCGGCGGAAAAGAGCCAAATAAGGGCGTAAATCCTGATGAAGTAGTTGCAGTCGGTGCATCACTTCAGGCAGGTGTTCTTAAGGGTGAAGTTAAGGATGTTCTCCTTCTCGATGTAACACCACTAACACTTGGTATCGAAACCAAAGGTGGTGTTATGACCAAGATGATCGAGCGCAACACAACTATCCCTACAAAGCGCAGCGAAATCTTTACAACTGCTGATGACAATCAGCCTGCTGTACAGATCCAGGTCTACCAGGGCGAACGTGAAATGGCTGCTTATAACAAGAAGCTAGGCATGTTCGAACTAACTGGAATCGCTCCAGCTCCACGCGGAGTTCCACAAGTTGAAGTTACCTTCGACATTGACGCAAACGGAATCGTTCACGTCTCTGCTAAAGATCTTGCAACTGGCAAAGAACAGTCAGTCACAATCAGTGGTGGATCTGCCCTTTCTAAGGAAGAGATTGATCGCATGATGGCAGATGCTGAAGCTCACGCTGCTGAAGATAAGCAACGTAAGGAAGAAGCAGAGATCCGCAACAACGGAGACTCACTCGTCTACCAGACTGAAAAGTTCATCGCAGATAATGCAGAAAAACTTTCAGAAGGTGAAGCAGCCGAGAAGAAGACCGAAGTCGAAGCAGCACTTACTGAACTTAAGACTGCACTCGGTGGCGCTAACTTCGAATCAATCAAGTCAAACACCGAAAAGGTTGCAACGCTTAGCCAAGCACTTGGTTCAGCAATGTATGCAGCAGCGGGTGCAGCAGCCGGTGACGGTGCAGCAACTGAAGATGGTGTTGAAGACGCAGAGGTTGTTGAAGAAGGCAAGGCATAAACATGTCAGATGTCACAACACCTGATGAAGTTGTTGCTGAAGTTACAGAAGATGTAGATGCAGTGGAGGCTGCCCCGGTTCAGGAGACTGATCCGGTGGCAGCGCTCACCGCTGATTTACAACGACTTCAAGCCGAATACGCCAACTACCGCAAACGTGTAGAACGCGATCGCGCACTTGCTCACGAGCTAGCGATTGGTGGAGTTTTAACTGAACTCCTTGCAACCCTTGATGACATTGCGCGCGCAACTGAACATGGCGAGCTAACTGGCGGATTTAAATCTGTTGCAGATCAAATCACCGCAACAACAACTCGACTTGGTTTAGAAAAGTACGGCACCGCTGGAGAAGAATTTGACCCGCAAATTCACGAAGCGCTTCTGCATGACACTAGTGCAGATGTAAAGGTGCCAACTGCAACGAAGATCTTGCAGCCAGGATATAAATTTAAAGAACGTATTTTGCGCCCGGCTCGCGTTGCAGTTACCGATCCAGCCGAAACCTCCGCGGAGTAACTATTTTCCATGGCCGCTAAAGACCTTTACGAAAAGGATTTCTATAAGATCCTCGGCATTGGCAAATCTGCCAGCGGCGATGAGATTAAAAAGAAATACCGTTCTTTAGCACGCGAACTTCACCCTGATAAAACTAAGGGCGATGCAGCAATGGAAGAGAAGTTCAAAGCTGTCTCTGAGGCTTATGACATCTTGTCCGATGGCAAGAAGCGCGCTGAGTACGATCAGGCGCGCGATATGTTCGTACGCGGTGGAATGCGTGCACCGCAAGGTGGACAGAACTTCCAAGGTGGAGATTTTTCAGACATCTTCGGTGGCGGAAATCCTCAAGATATCTTCGCTAACTTATTTGGTGGCGGTGGACGTCGCGGTCCACGTAAAGGACAAGATCTACAAACTGAAGCGACCATTACCTTTAAAGAGGCGGCTTTCGGGACAACTTTAGAACTTCGTTTATCTGCAGATGGCGGCCCTTCACAAACTATTTCAGCGCGCGTTCCCTCAGGTGTAAATGATGGCGCAAAGATTCGCGTTAAAGGTAAAGGCTCTAGCGGTGAAGCAGGTCCTGGAGATTTATTCATCTTGCTACATGTAAAGCCCCACGCTATTTTTTCACGCAAAGGCGAGAACATTGCTTTAACCGTTCCAGTTACATTTACCGAAGCAACGCTTGGTGGAGATATTAAAGTTCCAACGCTTACCGGTGATGAAGTCACTTTACGTATTGCACCAGGTACTTCTAATGGACGTGTTCTGCGCGTTAAAGGTCGCGGAATCACGAAGGGCGCAACTGTTGGAGATTTACTTGTAACTATTGAAATACAAGTCCCACAGCGCGTTGAAGGCGAAGCACTTGATGCGCTAAAGAAATATGCCGCAGCAACTGCTGATCAAGATATCCGCAAAGAATTTAATACGAAGGCGCTGCAATGAGCGACAAAGAAAATTTAGATAACCAACAACCGGATGACGAAGCAGGTCTTTACGTCATCTCTGTTGCTGCCGAACTTTCTGGTCTACACCCACAAACACTTCGCCAATACGATCGTTTAGGTTTAGTTTCACCAAACCGCACAGTTGGTCGAAATCGCCGTTATTCATTGCGCGATATTGCATCTCTGCGCATGGTGCAGCGCTTAACCGGTGAAGGCATCAACCATGCGGGTATTAAACGGATCATCGAACTTGAATCTGCAATGGCAAATATGGCAATTGAGGTTGCACAACTTCGCATTGAGGTTGATGCGCTGCTTACAGAAAATCCACCAAAAGGACTTGCGGTGCGAAAGAAGAACGAAGTAATCGTTTACGAAGAAGAGCGTTAAACGCTTTTAATCGCGTTTACTCGCCCAGACCATTTACCCAAAATCTTCTCCGCAGGTGTCCCTAAAACCTTCTCGATCACTGTCGAGTAAACATCACGGAAATCTGTTGTAACAGCTAAGTCGCCATCAATTAACTTTGTAAGAGATGGCTGATCTCCATAGAAACCACCTTGCACGCGATCACCAATTAAGAACATTGGTCCAGCGCTTCCATGGTCGGTTCCATCAGAACCATTTGCCTTCACTCGTCGCCCGAATTCGCTATAAACCATGACGGTAATATCTTTAGAACGGCCAGAAGCTTTCATCTGACTTAAAAACTTAGTGATGCTGGATGAGACAGTGCCAAGCAGTAAAGCTTGGGCATTTGCTTCATTTGCGTGGGTATCGAAGCCGCCGAGGGAAACCGACCAAACTTTTGTTGGCGCACCTGCAGCAATTAACTTGCCAACAAGATTTAATTGTTGCGTCAGATTTGAATCTCCACCAGCGTTACCGCCGGAAATTGTTGGAAGATCATCAGACATCGGAGCTGGTTGTGAAAGAACTGGAGTAATACTTCCCGATACGTTAAATAAATTGCGCATCGATGTCGCAGCAGCAGCCATTAGCGGACTATCTTTCTGCGAAGGCGCACTTAAGCGCTGACATGCTTTCGCAAATTGGCCAGATGGAATTATCAAACCGCCAAGTGGTAACGCTGAACCGCTCTGCACTTTTCCAGCCAATAGCGGAGGCAGAACACTTCCTAAACTAATTGCAGTCATTGGATCCACCTTTTGGGTATCTAGCCAACGCCCCAACCAACCAGTGTTTAGGTGGGCTTGCGGAGATCCTGTCTGCCAAATAGCCATCGATGAGAAATGCGAACGATCAGGTTTTGGATAACCAACGCCACGAACTATCGCAACCTTCTTCTCATCCCAAAGACCTTTAATCCCAGTCATCGATGGATTAAATGCAAAATCTTTATCAATTGGCAGAAGTGATTCTGGTGCGTAAGTCAGATCAGGACGTGCGGCAAAGTAAGCCGGGTCTTTAAATGGAATAACGGTATTTAAACCATCGTTGCCACCGTAGAGGGTTACGACAACCAGAATTGGTGTACCTAAAGGCAGTGGACGAGTAATCGCAGCGCTTGCAACATCATCAAGTGATAGAACAGATGAAGCCGCCGCGGATACGCCAGAGTATTTGAGGAACTGTCGCCGCGTAAAGCGCGTCATCCCTAACTGTTCGCGGGAGAAAATTGGTTTTTCAATCATGCGCTCACCACATATTCCGGACTACAGATTGCTAAGGTAATTAAACGTTCTGGATTATTACGAACTTCTCGAAGCGCCAGGGTTGTTCGCGAAGACCACTCAACAACTCCTAATAAATCTGCCAGGTATGTAGATCTCTTTTCAGGAGCAAAGGTTGTTAACTGTGAAGTATCGATTTGAGATGCGATCCAAGTCGCAAAAGCTAGGCGAAATTGCGCGCTTGCTGAACTTAGCCAAGCCTCGTCAGTTGGCCAACCACCCACATTTGGCGGAGAAAATGGAATCTGTGACAACTTATCAAAGTAACCATTTATCTTGTTCTGCGAATTCATCCGGGATGGCGTTAAATTAAAGGCACGACAGACCGCAATAAACCATTCAACGGGTGATTTAACCATTGAATATTCAGGGTTTGCTAGAGCTTTACCTTCGACCATCGACTTAATCAGTGCAGAAATATCGCGGCTGGCGAAAGCGGAGATGGATGAATGATTTGCTGGCAGAGGCGCGCTAGATGAGATAAATCTGTACCAAATTCGCTCATTTATAAACTTTGCACAATCTGATTGCGCCACTAAATGTTTAATCACTTCTTCAGGAGACATCACGCCGGTTTTGCCTAAGACGGTAACAGCACCTGTGTCTCTGCGTCGCGGAACTGAAACAACTTCACCAGTGCTGCGAGGGATCTGATAACCCGTGAATGCACGGGCTAACTCGCGCACATCCATTTCGGAGTAGCGATTTACCCCAAGAATAAAAAGCTCCATCATCTCGCGCGAAAGATTTTCATTTGGCGCCTTTAAAGTATTTTCTCCGCCATCTAACCAAACTTGAAGAGCACCATCAAAGAACATGGCAGATGCAAAATCGCTAAAATTTCCCAAGGCATATTTTCTAAACGTTAAATTCTGGTTATACATAGGCAACGCGTAATTAACTTTCCCAATCGACGTTGCCCAATGTCCATGCCAGAACCAAACCATCTTTTCATGGAGTGTATTTTCTGAAGCGACCATTTGATCTAGCCACCATTTGGATAAGGAAGTGGTTTGTGCGCGCATGCTTTTCGAGAACTCGGCCATATCTGGGCTATTAGGTTCGGGGCGTTTTCCTAAATCAATTAATACTGGCGGAGTAACAGCCATTTCATTCTTTGATTTTGCAAGAAGTTCAGAGCGAGTTTTCTCAACCCCGTTCTTAAGCGCAGTTTCAAATTCGCCAGGGCGTGGGCCGAATCCAAAACGATGAAAGAGGCGTGCGGTCTCAAGGCGCTTTAGATCCATTCAGGCAGGGTATGTGCCGCAGATGAACAATGTAAGGTTGTGCCATGAACTCACACGAACTTCTCCGAGAAGAGATCAAAAACAAGGCCGTTGTTCACGGAAAAGTCATACTTTCATCCGGAAAAGAAGCCGATTACTACGTAGATCTTCGGCGTGTGACGCTCGATCATATTGCTGCTCCACTCGTCGGTGAAGTAATGCTCGAACTAACTAAAGACCTTGATTATGAGGCAGTTGGCGGTTTAACACTCGGCGCCGATCCTGTTGCAACCGCGATGATGCATGTTGCAGCGCGCAACGGAAAAAGCATTAACTCATTCGTAGTCCGCAAAGCTGAAAAAGCCCACGGTCTGCAACGCCGCATCGAAGGCCCTGATGTAGTTGGCAAGCGCGTATTGGCCGTTGAAGATACTTCGACAACTGGCGGATCGGTGTTAACTGCAGTTGAGGCGCTTAAGGAAGCTGGCGCAATTGTGGTTGGCGTTGCAGTGATCGTTGAACGTGGTGCAAAGCAAGCGATTCTTGATGCCGGCTACGAATACCGCGCAGCGTTTCAACCCGCAGATTTAGGTCTTTAAGAAGTTAACTTAAATGGCGTTTAGTGCGCCACTCCTTAAATACTTCTAAGGCCATAGGAGCTGCAGTGATAAGAACAATTACTGCTACGAAGCCATAAAGATAAGTATTTGCCTTTGTACTTAAAGCATCACCCAACAAATAACCGATTCCGATCGCAACTTGTGTCCAAATAATTGCACCAATTGCGTTCCAGGTAGAGAAAGTCTTTTTATCTAACTGCACTACACCGCAGATTGGATTGATCAAGGTGCGGCCAAATGGAATGAAGCGTCCGATAACAAGTGCTTTTCTCGGCCCGTATTTAACTAACCACTTCTCAACGGTTCGAACCATTTTCTGATTAAAAAAGCGGCTGTCGGGGCGTTCAAAGAACTTTCTACCGTATTTCTTACCAAACCAATAGCCAACTTCTCCACCCACAATTGCAGCGACAGGCGTAAGAGTGAAAAGCAAAATCGGCGACAACTTTGCTTCACCCAAAATCTTTGCACCGGCATCAGATGCGGCCATGCCTGCGAAGAAAACAACTTCGCCTCCAGGAAAAACTAGACCAATTAAAAGTCCGGTCTCCATAAAAATTATGCCGAGAACACCGATCAAGCCAAGCGTAGAGATGATCGAATTCGCATCGAAAATGTTCACGGCCATCTGAAAGTCCATACCTTTAGAATATGGGATAGAAGTTCTGTGAGACTCCCATTTCAACCCCTTGAAATCGGCTTTATTATCCAGAATGTTACAAAACTGTTGTTTTTGCATACGCAAATGTAAAAAAGCATTTTTGCACTTCCGATCTGCTTACCCCAAGATTAGGTAAGCAATTACAAGATATTTGAATCGAAAGAACGGATCTCATTAAATGGCGCTGAGCTTGGATAAGAACTGGTGGCGCCAAGCCGTTGTTTATCAGATCTACCCACGCTCATTTAAAGATTCAAATGGCGATGGTCTCGGTGATATCAAAGGTATTACTTCAAAGATTGACTACTTATCTTCGCTAAACCTTGATGCAGTTTGGCTCTCACCTTTCTATCCATCAGCGCTTGTAGATGGTGGTTACGATGTTGATGATTATCGAGATGTAGATCCAAAACTTGGTTCACTTGCTGATTTTGATGAGATGCTCGCTAAGTTGCACGATGCTGGAATCCGAATCTTCGTAGACATTGTTCCTAACCACTCTTCCAATTTGCACCTTTGGTTTAAAGAAGCGATTGCTGCTGAGCCTGGTTCTGCTGCGCGCAATCGCTACATCTTCCGCGATGGCAAAGGTGCAAACGGCGAACTTCCACCAACTGATTGGCCATCACACTTTGCTCCGAGTGCTTGGACCCACGAATCAAAGATGGGTGGAAAACATAACCAGTGGTACTGCCATTTGTTTGCACCAGAACAACCTGATTTCAACTGGGATAACCGCGAAGTTGAAGAAGATTTCTTAAAGACGCTTAAGTTCTGGGCCGATCGTGGCGTTGATGGATTCCGCATCGATGTCGCACACGCAATGAAGAAAGATTTATCAGAACCTCTTAAGAGCCTACCCAAACTTCCAACGCATAAAGAGATTGATCTCGACCGTGGCAAAAATGTTTTATTTGACCGAAACGAATTACATGAAGTTTATAAAGAATGGCGCAGGTTATTTGATCGATATGACCCACCACGTGTTGCTGTTGCTGAAGCAAATGTTTCGGCAGAGGCGCTAGTTAAATACGCTAGCCCAGAAGAGCTAGGGCAGAGCTTTAACTTTGAACTTTTAAATGCAGATTTCGAAGCAGCAGATTTCAAAAAGGTAATTGATCGCTCACTATTTAGCGCCAAGAAGAATGGTTCATCAACTACTTGGTGTTTAAATAATCACGACCAGATGCGTCCTGCTACTAAATACGGATTAGATCCCGCAGTAGACAAGGTGAAGTGGCGTAACTCAAACGGTTCATCAGCGCCGCTAGATGAAGCCTACGGAATAAGCGCGGCTATCGCGGGCTCGATGTTGATCATGGCTCTACCCGGTTCGACTTATATTTACCAAGGCGAAGAACTTGGCCTCCATGAAGTTACAGATATTCCAGAAAATCAAATTCAAGATCCACAGTATTTACGAAATCTAAAAATTGATAAGGGTCGCGATGGCTGTCGCGTGCCGCTACCTTGGACAAATACTGGTTCATCATTTGGATTCGGATCAGCAGGTGCGCACCTGCCACAACCAAAATGGTTTGGAGATAATTCTGTAGAAGTCGAAAGTGCGGATCCAAACTCACCACTCTCAATCTTCCGCAAAGCACTCGCTCTTCGTAAAACCTTGATCGCACCAGAAGATATGACCTGGCACGAAACTGGCGATGCCAACGTTCTCCACTTCTCGCGCCCCAATGGCTGGAACTGCATCACCAACTTCGGCCGTAGCCAATACAACTTCGATGGCGCCGGCGAGGTAATCCACTCATCTGGACCGTTAACCAAATCCGGCGACCTGCCCCCAGCGACCACGGTCTGGGTCCGCTCCTCCCGCTAGCCCCAACCCAGCCCGCCCGTTTTGCAATGTAATAGATATGTATATGTAGACTCTCGCCATCTTCGCGTTCTGATCCATCCATAAGAACGCCCTGACTCTCCAACGGAGGAGAACCAATGCGAGCATCTGCCGCCCTGTCCAATGTGCAAGTAACCGGCGCAAACCTAAATATCACCTATGTGGTCCTAGCGATCTCCCTTCTCGCTCTAGCGATCGCCTGGGTTCTACGCGCGCAAGTTCTAGCTGCCAGCGATGGCACCGAGAAGATGCGCGAAATCGCTGAAGCGATTCAAGAAGGCGCAGCGGCATACCTTGCTCGTCAGTTCCGCACACTTTCATATTTCGTAGGAATTGTTTTCTTCCTACTCTTCGCACTTCCTGCTGATACAACTTCAATTCGTATCGGCCGCTCACTCTTCTTCCTTATGGGCGCAGGTTTCTCTGCACTCGTTGGTTATAACGGTATGTGGCTCGCAGTTCGCGCAAATGTGCGCGTTGCAGAAGCTGCTCGTCAGAAGTCAGCCGAGAAGGCAGTACAGATCGCATTCCGAACCGGCGGCGTTGTTGGTATGACAACAGTTGGTCTCGGACTTATCGGTGCATCTGGCGCAGTTCTTATCTTCCGCGAAAATGCACCAACAGTTCTTGAAGGTTTCGGGTTTGGCGCTGCGATGCTCGCAATGTTTATGCGCGTCGGCGGTGGAATCTTTACCAAGGCAGCAGATGTTGGAGCTGACCTCGTCGGTAAAGTTGAAAAGAATATTCCTGAAGATGACCCACGTAACGCAGCAACAATTGCAGATAACGTCGGCGATAACGTCGGCGATTGCGCTGGTATGGCCGCCGACTTGTTCGAGTCATATGCAGTAACACTTGTTGCCGCACTGATCTTGGGTAAGGCTGCTTTCGGTAACGAAGGTCTGATCTATCCGTTGATCGTTCCTGCAATCGGTATCGTTACAGCAGTTATCGGTATCTTCCTCACCAAGCTTCGCTCAACAGATAAATCAGCGATGAGCGCAATCAACCGTTCATTCTTCCTATCTGCAATCATCTCTGCAGGTCTTACAGGTCTTGCAACATTTACCTACCTACCTGCAAAGTTTGATCAACTTACAAACTTCTCTCCAAAGGTTTTGGAAGATGCCGGCAATATCAACCCACGAGTTCTTGCATTTGGCGCAGTATTAATTGGTATCGCACTTGCAGCAGCAATTCAGGTACTAACTGGCTTCTTTACTGAAGTTGGCAAGCGTCCCGTTAACGACGTTGCAGCCTCATCACAGACAGGCGCTGCAACAGTTCTTTTGGCTGGTATCTCAGTTGGTTTCGAATCAGCGGTTTACTCAGGTCTACTAATTGCTGCTTCAGTATTTGGCGCATTCTTACTCGGTGGCGGATCAATCGTCTTGTCACTCTTTGCAATCGCAATCGCTGGAACTGGTTTGCTAACAACTGTTGGCGTAATTGTTGCGATGGATACCTTCGGACCAATCTCCGATAACGCACAAGGCATCGCTGAAATGTCTGGCGATGTTAAGGGCGAAGCAGCACAGATCCTTACCTCACTCGATGCAGTTGGTAACACAACTAAGGCGATCACTAAGGGAATTGCAATTGCTACTGCAGTACTTGCCGCAACCGCGTTGTTCGGCGCATTCACCGATGCCATCAAGGCAGCAGTTATCAAGGCTGTTGGTGAAGGCCAAGAAGTTGCCCTTCAATACCAAGGCGTTCTCGATGTTGCAGATCCACGTAACCTCGTTGGCCTAATCATCGGTGCAGCAGTTGTATTCCTCTTCTCAGGTCTTGCAATCAATGCAGTTTCTCGTGCAGCTGGCGCTGTTGTTATGGAAGTTCGTAACCAGTTCAAGATGCACCCAGGAATCATGAACGGAACTGAAAAGCCTGAATACGGTCGCGTTGTTGATATCTGTACTCGCGATTCATTACGCGAACTTGCAACGCCAGGAATTCTTGCAGTGATGGCACCAATCGCAGTTGGCTTCGGACTCGGCGTTGGCGCACTCGGTGCATACCTTGCAGGTGCAATTGGCACCGGAACACTTATGGCGGTCTTCCTTTCAAACTCAGGCGGAGCTTGGGATAACGCAAAGAAGATGGTTGAAGATGGAAATTACGGCGGCAAGGGCTCAGATGCTCACGCTGCAACGATCGTTGGTGACACTGTCGGAGATCCATTTAAGGACACCGCCGGCCCAGCAATTAACCCACTTATCAAGGTTATGAACCTTGTTGGTTTGTTGATTACACCTGCGATTGTAAGTTTCGCACTTCCAACACAGCAATCAACATCGTTGATCATTTCACTCGTTGCGGTCGCCTTGATTATCGGTGCGTTAATTCGCAACCGACGCCAAGCAACTTCAATCGAATACTAAGAGAAGCACTTCCCCACTCTTAGGGATGATTTAGGAATAGATGGCAAAAGACCTTATAAAACTGGTGATCGTTGAATCACCAGCGAAGGCGCGCAAGATTGGCGACTACCTCGGCGATGGTTACATCGTCGAGGCTAGCGTCGGCCATATCCGCGATCTTCCACAGCGCGCAGCCGACATACCTAAAGAAGTAAAGAAGCTCGCTTGGTCTAAAGAAGGCGTCGATATCGAAAATGATTTCGCACCCCTGTATGTCATCAACCCTGATAAAAAAGCCAAGGTCGCCGAACTCAAAGAGTTAATGAAAGGCGCCGACGAGTTATTACTGGCAACAGATGAAGACCGCGAAGGCGAAGCGATTGCCTGGCACTTAGTTGAAGTCCTTGAACCGAAGATTCCAATTAAGCGGATGGTCTTTAACGAGATTACCAAAGAAGCAATTCAAGCCGCTGTAGAAAATACCCGCGATCTTGATTACAACTTAATTGATGCCCAAGAAACTCGTCGCGTACTAGACCGCCTTTATGGCTACCGACTTTCTCCAGTTCTTTGGAAGAAAGTTATGCCACGTATCTCTGCCGGCCGCGTGCAATCAGTTGCTACCAAGTTAATCGTTGAAAAAGAGCGCGAACGCATGGCCTTTATCTCATCATCTTGGTGGGATCTAAACGCAACTTGCGAACTCGGTTTCACCGCTCGCCTGCTTTCTGTTGAAGGTAAGAAAGTGGCATCAACAAGCGACTTTGGTGCCGATGGCGCTGTTAAAGAAAAGTCCCTTGAAAACATCTTGCTCCTTGATGAAAAGTCAGCGCACGCACTTGTTGATTCACTTAAATCAACTGCACTAACCGTTAAATCCATGGAGGAATCTCCACGCACCGAACGCCCTAAGCCACCATTTACAACATCGACCATGCAGCAAGATGCTGGTTCACGACTTGGTTGGGGCGCACAGATCACGATGCGCGTTGCACAGCGTCTGTACGAAAACGGTTACATCACTTACATGCGTACCGACTCAATAAATCTTTCCGCACAAGCAATCAACGCAGCACGCAATGCGGCTAAATCACTTTACGGCGCAGACCATGTCGCTGATGCACCACGCGTTTACCAAGGTAAATCAAAGAACGCTCAAGAAGCGCACGAAGCGATTCGTCCAGCAGGTGACACCTTTAAAACTCCTGGTGAACTTGCCCCAGAACTTTCCCGCGATGAATTCGCACTCTATGACCTAATCTGGAAGCGCACCGTTGCATCGCAAATGGCTGATGCCAAGAAGATGCAGATGCGCGTTGACTTCGATGCGAAGACAACGGATGCCAAAGAAACAATCTTCCGCGCCAACGGTAGCGTGATTACATTTCCAGGATTCCTCGCCGCATACGACGATATCGTCGATGAAAATACCAAGGTCGATGAAGAAGCAACCGATAAGCGACTTCCCGCAATGTCAGTTGGCCAATCAATCAAGGTCAGCGAATACAACTGCGAAGGCCACGACACCAAGCCACCTGCGCGCTACACCGAACCAACTCTCGTTAAAAAGTTAGAAGAACTTGGCATTGGCCGCCCATCAACATTTGCTTCAATCATTCAAACAATTCAAGATCGCGGCTACGTCTACAAACGCGGTCGCGCACTTGTTCCAACATTCTTAGCTTTCTCAGTTACCGGCCTTCTTGAAACCCACTTCACCAAGCTCGTGGATTACGACTTCACCGCGTCAATGGAAGAAGATCTCGACAAGATCGCAGCGGGCGAAGCCGGCCGCGTTGATTGGCTCCGCGATTTTTATTACGGCGTAGATGGCCAACCAGGTCTTGATGAACTTTCACTTGATCTCGGTGGCATCGATGCGCGCGCGACAAACACCATGAATTTATCTGACACCATCGAAATTCGCGTTGGTCGCTACGGCGCTTATCTGCAAGAGAATATTCCAGATCAAGATCGCAAACTCGCAAATATTCCTGAAGAACTTGCACCAGATGAGTTAACTCTTGAAAAAGCAATCGAACTATTAGCAGCCCCATCTGGTGAACGCGAACTCGGTACAGATCCAAATACAGGACTTGAAGTTATTGCGAAGTCAGGACGCTTTGGTCCTTACATCACCGAAGTCTTCCCAGAAGAACCTGTCGAACTAGATGACAAAGGCGAACCAAAGAAGAAGCGCAAAAAGAAAGATGCGCCAAAACCAAAGACCGCTTCTCTTCTATCCACAATGACTCTCGACACCATCACAATTGATGATGCGCTAAAACTTCTCTCACTTCCTCGCATCCTTGGTACAAACTCTGCCGGCGAAGATATAACTATTCAAAACGGCCGCTATGGCCCATACCTAAAGGCTGGCGTTGATTCCCGCACACTTACGAGTGAAGACCAACTCTTCTCACTTTCACTCGATGAAGCACTTGAGATTTACTCAAAGCCAAAAGAGCGTCGTCGCGGTGTTGCTAAGCCTCCACTTAAAGAACTTGGTAAAGATCCTGCAACAGAGAAAGAAGTCATTGTTAAAGACGGTCGCTTTGGTATGTATGTAACCGATGGCGAAACCAATGC
>JBIIUL010000086.1:0-4524 GCA_044340015.1 Candidatus Planktophila sp. | reverse complement strand
CGCACTAAATACAGCCACAATTATCCTTTGGTTTTTTCGAACTATCTTCGAAACTCTTGTTTCGAACTGCTCGAAGCAATGTCTATATTATACTCAGCGCTTGGCTGATTGCCGCGCCAACTGACTCAGATTCGACCAAAAAGCCATCGTGTCCGAAGTCAGAAGAGATAGTAATTAGCGGTTGCGCCTTGGGTACAAGCTCGGCAACCTCAACCTGAAGTCGAGGTGGGAAGAGGCGATCGGTATCGATTGAGACCACAACCGCCGGAATCTTGATCGATTCCAGCGCCGCTACGACTCCCCCGCGATCTCGGCCGACATCATGGGATGCCATCGCAGAAGTTAGCGAGATATAGGTATTGGCATCAAAGCGCTTGGCCAATTTATCGGCCTGGTGATCCAAATAAGACTCAACTGCATAGCGGCCAGTGTCATCGCCCTGCATCTGACGGCCAAAGCGCAGATCCATCTCGGATTCGGTGCGATATGTCAGATGCGCGATACGTCGGGCTATTCCTAAGCCTTCGATTGGGCCGTTCGCTTGCTCGTAATAATCGCCACCATTGAAATTTGGATCGCTCTTGATCGCGCGGATTTGAACTGAGAATCCACCGATCTGATCACCGGTTGCAACAGCAGAGGAGCCGATCGTGCAGATGGCACCGACGCGGTCGGGGTATTGAATCGCCCATTCCAGCGAGCGCATTCCACCAAGGGATGGGCCAACCGCTAATCGATATTTCTTAATGCCAATTGCATCGCTAAATAAGATTTCGGCAGCGGCCATATCGCGCACCGTTACAACTGGAAAACGTGAACCGTAACGTTTGCCATCAGGAGCAATACTTGAAGGCCCCGTACTTCCCTGACATCCACCAATTACATTTGGACAGACGATGAAATATTTATCGGTATCAAAGGGCAGACCTGGGCCGACCATATTTGGCCACCAACTAGTTACATCAGACCAACCGGTCATCGCATGGTTGATCAAAATCGCATTATCTTTTGCAGCATTTAACGTGCCCCAAGTTTGATAAGCAATTGTGATATCAGGCAGCGTCTCGCCGCTTTCAAGTAAGAGAAAACCGATCTTTACAAATTTGCGATCGCCGGGATCGTGGCTTTCGAGCCATGCCCCTGTAACTGCTGTAGTAATCGAGTTCGACATTTAATTCCTTCACGCACTTGCTCACATCGTGTGATGCAAACCTGGTCGTCACCCGGAGCACCCCACCGCGGTGGAGGGTTGCCGTCTAATCAGCCGGGGCTATCGATTAGAGCTCGTGACCTGGTGGTAAGTCTAACCCAAAAATTCCAGCGCAGACTTTGGGATGTAGTTCTCTGCGCATCGCCGCAAAGGATGCCGGCGGCCATCCCGCGGTGAAGACGCGGCGTAATAAGAGCGCCAGGGAATATCCATTGGCATCTTCGAGGGCGCGATCTAGCGCGCGATGGGCAAGTGCGCCATCACCGCTTTCATATGCCAGAGCCGCACACAGCGATGCGATCGGTGCCACATAACCCTTTGGTGCGATCCGCATTAGGTGTCGCCACATCTGAAAATAGGTATCAACGTTCTCTTCGTCATGGCTGCCCAGTGCAAAGTCGCGCACCTGAATATCACTTAACCGACCTATAACTCTTGCGGTCAGTTCGAGATCTTGGCCGATGCGTCCACTGGCGAATTCGCCCGCCAAATCAATCACCGCAGTTGCCCCATCACGCTGGAGCTTCGAGAAATCCTTTACTTCTTTCCTAACCGCAAAACTTTCTACTAAATCGCACCACTTTTCTTCGGCAGAAACGGTAAGTGATGAAATTGAATCGGTAAGTGCTTGAAGATTGGCAAAGGGCATTGCGCGACCTGCCACCACATGTTCGACAGCAATGCGCGAGCCATCGATCTCGGGGATCAAGTTTCCGTCAGCGGGGCAGCAACTCTGATCCTGGCAAAGCACAGAGCGATAGCGTCCACCTTGGATAAGCAGTGATTCATCAGTTGCAATATCGATCCGCGTTAACGCAGCGCTGGCATCGGCTAGAACAATCTCACCATCGCTGCGATTATTTGGAACATAGGCAACTAACAAAGCCCCGGTAGCCGAATCTCGCTGGAGATGTGAAGCCAGTAAATCGTAAGCACCCTGGGGAAGATCAACTGGATAATCGATTCGCATCGCCATTCCGACCGCGTTATCTTTAATTGAAACCACAACGAGGGAATCTTCTGGGTGATATCCGATTAGAAAAGGGATAGCGGCAAGTAGGTCATGTGGTGATGTAAGTGTGGTCATCTCTCTCAATTCATAAAACGGGTTGGAGCTGCCACCACGGTGATAGTCAGCGCTGAAACTTTTTTAATTTGGCCGGTAATGGCGCGTTCAACGGCGTTGTGAGAAAAACTGCCGTTCCAGGTTGTTATTAACAGCACTGGGTAAATGCCGGGCTGCGAATAAGTGTGGGTAACTTTGCCTTCAGGAAATGGCCCACCTGGGTCGGTTGTCGCGAGAAAAGAGCCATCACCAAATGACCACATATATGACGGGCGCAGAACCACATCGATTGTTTCGCCAATTAAATTAACTTGGGTGCGAAAGACCGAAGGTAAGTCATTCCAGAAGTAGACCGGGGTGTGAATCAAAGGTTTGAAATTTGGCTGATATGAAATGCCGCCAGTGGGAATTGATTTACTTAAGCGATCGCTAAGTGAAGTTGCCGGAACTACTTTCGGTGCCGCCTTCTTAATTGGCTTCTTTGCAGGTTTTGCTGGTGCTTTCTTAGCCGGTGCAACTACTTTTGGTTTTGCAACCGGCTTGGGTTTTACGACCAACTTGGGTTTAGCCACAACTTTAGGTTTAGCAACTACCTTTGGCTTCACAACTTTGGGTTTAGTCACCTTGCTAGAACTAGGGCCGCTTCCCTTGCGCGCTTCAATAACTAATTGCCCATCTTGGGTATAGACATCAACACAGGCTTTAACGCAATCTGCTGCGTGCGAAGTGGGAGTTTGTAGAGAAATTACCAACGTTGTAATCAGAATTAATGGGAGCTTCATCTGCGGGAAGATAGATCTAGCAACTGATAAATATTCGCTACGGCTACTTACATGTGGATAGTTATTGCCAAATATGCCAAGGTAGGAACATGGCTGCGCGCGATGGAGATGGTTGGGTCGAGTGCAGTTGCGGCGCTAAACATTGGGGCTTGCATGGCGCAGCAGGTTTGTTGATCTATCGCGATGGGGCCATCTTGTTACAGCACCGCGCGCCCTGGGTTCATAACGGTGACACTTGGGGAATCCCAGGCGGTGCGCGCGATTCGCACGAGAGCGTTATCGATGGCGCGATCCGCGAAGCCGTTGAAGAGACCGGTATCGATCCACAGCAGGTAACCCCGCGCCAAACTCATAACGATAACCACGGTAATTGGTCTTATGACACCGTTATCGCTGAGGCAACAAGCGAACTAGTCGCGCACGAGTTAAATGATGAATCACATGAAGTTCGTTGGGTCTTATTTGGCGATGTAACCCGTTTGCCGCTGCATCCGAGCTTTGCTAAATCTTGGCCGCATTTATTTGAAAAGTTAGAGTTCCTTATTCAATCTGCGCAGTGATTCGCGCACAACTTCGCCATCGCTGGTGCGCCAGAGTGGTGGCATTGAATTAAGCAAGACGCTGCCATAGCGCTTGGTAACAATTCGCGAATCCAAAATGGCCACTACCCCGCGATCATCAACGCTGCGGATTAACCTGCCAGTGCCTTGCGCCAGCAATAAAGCAGCGCGCGGTAGAGAAACCTGCATAAAGCCACTTCCACCTGCGGCATCGGCCAACGATGCACGAGCCGACATAACTGGTTCGTCAGGACGTGGAAATGGAATTCGATCGATTGCAACCAAAATACAAGATGATCCTGGAACATCAACGCCCTGCCAGAGCGACATAGTGCCAAGCAGAATTGATGTTTCATCTTTTGCAAAACGTTCAACGAGTGGGCCAACTGCATCACCTCGTTTTTGAGTAATGATGGTAATCGGTAACTCTTTTAAGACGTTGCGCAGATGGGCATCGGCTGCTTCAACACCGCGCCAAGAACTAAATAGCGCCAAGGTGCGCCCGCCTGCCGCATCAATTAACTCACCAAGTTCGGTTAAGACTTCTGCACTTGGGCCATCGCGACCGGGTTCAGGTAAATGTTTTGGCATATAGAGAACGCCTTGATTGGCAAAATCAAAAGGAGATCCAACATCTAGCATCTGCACATTTGCCGGATCGATATCGCCATCTTCACTTTCAGTATCGGCATCAGAACCAACGACGAAACCTATGCTGCGCGCCATCGCATCAAAGCCATTGCCCACGGTGAGAGTTGCAGATGTTGCGATAACTGGCGTCTTAGTTAACAAGTTTGCGCGCAGGACTTCTGAGACTGAAAGCGGTGCTAAATGCAGCGTTGAGAAAGTTGGTTCGTACCAGAGCACATGGGTATTGCCCATCTTTAACAGCTTGCCACAGGTTGT
>JBIIUL010000085.1:0-4700 GCA_044340015.1 Candidatus Planktophila sp. | reverse complement strand
TTTAATTCTCGAACTTATCTGCGGCCGCATGCTTCTGCCCGGCGGCGACAACTCCGAAGCCGGATTACTTTCTCGCATCGAACGCCTCGAACGAGTCGAAAACATCGCAACCCCCGCACCAATTACTCCCGCACCAGTTGCTGCACCAGCAAAGGCAGCTAAGACTTCAAAAGAAACTGTTGGTGGAGGCGACTCTAAAGAAGCTTTTCCCGAGGCGCCAAGCCAAGCAGTTTCTGTGAAGTCGGAAAAAGTTCCCGAATCTCCGAAGGTTGCTTCCGAAAAGCAAGCTAAACCGGTTTCTTCGGTTAAATCTTTCGACATCGCTGGTTTACGTCGCCTTTGGCCAGATGTAATCGAAAACGTTAAGAAGCGACGTCGTTTGACGTGGTCTTTGCTCTCCGCCTCCGCGCAGATAATCGCCGTAGACGACAAACTAATCACGATCGGCATAGTCAACGCCGGCGCCCGCGATTCATTTGTTCGCTCCGAATCAGATGAGATCCTGCGCCAAGCATTTATTGAAATCGTTGGCATTGATCGCAAGATCGAAGTAGTTGTTGATGCATCGATTGATACAACTTCAACCCCTGAAGCGCGCGCAGTTCGCAAGGATGAAGCGCCATCAGATAAGAACTTGTTGTCAGGTGCAGCGTTACTCGCCGCCGAACTTGGTGCAACTGTGATCAGCGAAAAGAATAAGGACTAATGAGCACAGGCATGTACGAAGGTGCGATCCAAGATCTCATCGATGCTTTAGGTCGCCTGCCAGGAATTGGTCCAAAGAGCGCACAACGAATTGCATTCCATATTTTGCAGACCGATGGTGATGCGGCTATTGCTTTAGTTGATGCGATTCGCACCGTTAAAGAACGCGTTAAGTTCTGCAGCCAATGCGGAAACGTTTCTGAAGAAACTGAATGTCGCATCTGTCGCGACCCACGTCGCGATCCGGCACAGATTTGTGTTGTTGAAGAGAGTAAAGATGTAATCGCAATTGAGCGCACTCGCGAATTCCGCGGCAAGTATCACGTGCTCGGGGGAGCCATTAGTCCGATCGATGGGATTGGACCTGATCAACTCCGTATTCGCGAATTAATGGTTCGTCTCTCTGATTCAAATATCACCGAGGTCATCTTGGCGACCGACCCCAACCTCGAAGGCGAAGCGACTGCTACTTATTTAGCTCGTTTGATTAAGCCACTTGGGATCAACGTCTCTCGTTTAGCCAGTGGCCTGCCGGTTGGCGGAGATCTCGAATATGCAGATGAAGTAACCCTTGGCCGCGCATTTGAAGGTCGTCGTAACGTAGAAGGCTGATCGTCTCACTATTTGATCGAATGGCTGTTCCATATATTGAGATAATCCCTAATCGGGTGGAAAGCACCGTCGATTTAGTTCAATATTGAGCCATGGGACTAATCGTTCAGAAATATGGCGGATCCTCCGTAGCCGATGCCGAGGGCATGAAGCGCGTTGCCGCTCGCATCGTGGCGGCGAAGAAGGATGGCAATCAGGTCGTAGTCGTCGTCAGCGCGATGGGCGATACCACTGACGAGCTAATCGATTTAGCCAACGCCGTTACCCCAATTCCAGGTGGTCGCGAACTAGATATGTTGCTGACCGCCGGAGAGCGCATTTCGATGGCGCTACTTGCAATGGCGATTTCAAATCTGGGACATGAAGCTCGTTCCTTCACCGGTTCACAAGCTGGCGTGATTACAGATTCTGCACACGGTCGCGCTCGCATCATCGATGTTACGCCAGGACGAATTCAGGAGGCGCTCGCAGATGGAGCAATCGCAATCGTTGCTGGCTTTCAAGGAATTTCACAAGATACCAAAGACATCACAACTCTTGGTCGCGGTGGTTCAGATACAACTGCGGTTGCACTTGCCGCAGCGCTCGATGCTGACGTTTGTGAAATTTACACAGATGTTGATGGCGTCTTCAGTGCAGATCCACGCGTTGTTCCTTCAGCGCGCAAATTAAAGACAGTTACTTATGAAGAAATGTTGGAACTGGCAGCAGCGGGTGCAAAAGTTCTCCACTTACGTTGCGTCGAATACGCACGACGTTACAACTTACCAATTCACGTACGTTCATCATTTTCACCAAACGAAGGAACCTGGGTGGTTGAAAACCATCCTGAAGGAGGAAACATGGAGC
Source organism: Candidatus Planktophila sp. (assembly GCA_044340015.1). Lineage (GTDB taxonomy): Bacteria > Actinomycetota > Actinomycetes > Nanopelagicales > Nanopelagicaceae > Planktophila. The sequence continues at coordinate 2,534 of JBIIUL010000085.1, read as the reverse complement.
AAGCAATCATCTCGGGTATCGCACACGATAAATCCGAAGCCAAGGTCACGATCGTTGGCGTACCTGATCGCACTGGTATTGCTGCGCGCATATTCCAAGCCATCGCTGATGCCGATATCAACATCGATATGATCGTGCAGAACGTATCTGCCGCAGCAACTGGCCTTACCGATATTTCATTTACAGTTCCAAAAGCAGAAGGCGCTAATGCAACTTCGATTTTGAAGCGCATTCAAGGTGAAGTTGGTTTTGCTTCAATTCAATATGACGACTCAATCGGCAAGCTCTCACTTGTTGGCGCAGGAATGCGTTCACATCCAGGCGTAACAGCAACGTTTTTTGCGGCGATGGCCGAAGCCGGGCTCAATATCGAAATGATTTCAACATCTGAAATTCGTATCTCAATCATCTGTCGCGAAAGCGATCTCGAAAAGGGTGTTCGCGCAGCGCATACCGCCTTTGGATTAGATGCCGATCAAGTTGAAGCAGTCGTATATGGAGGAACAGGTCGATGACTCAGAAGAAAGCCAAAGTAACTAAGAAGGCAAAGTCAGCAAAGAAACTTCCTTCACTTGCAGTAGTTGGTGCAACCGGCGCTGTCGGAACTGTAATGCTCGATATCTTGAGCAAGCGTAAAAATGTTTATGGTGAGATTCGTTTAATTGCATCTGCTCGTAGCGCAGGTAAGAAGTTGGTTTGCCGCGGTGAAGAGCTAACCGTTGTTGCGCTTTCGCCTGAAGCATTCGATGGCATTGATATTGCGATGTTCGATGTTCCAGATGAAATCTCTGCAGAGTGGGCGCCGATTGCTGCAAAGCGTGGCGCAGTGGTGGTAGATAACTCCGGTGCGTTCCGCATGGATAAGAAAGTCCCTCTGGTTGTTCCAGAAGTAAATCCAAAAGATATTAGGAAGCGTCCTAAGGGAATCATCTCTAATCCAAACTGCACAACTCTTTCAATGATCGTTGCTATGGGTGCGCTAGATAAGAAGTTCGGTCTAAAGGAACTTGTTGTTTCGTCTTACCAAGCAGCATCAGGTGCTGGACAACCAGGAATCGATGCGCTGCATGATCAGATTTCAAAGGTTGCTGGTAAGAACCTCGGATCAGTAGCAAAAGATATTCGTGGAGTGATTACAGATCTTGGTCCATTTCCGGCACCGCTTGCAATGAACGTTGTCCCTTGGGCTGGTTCTCTGAAAGAAGCGGGATATTCATCCGAAGAACTTAAGGTTCGCAATGAATCTCGCAAAATTCTAGGTATGCCAAGGCTTAAAGTTTCAGCAACTTGTGTTCGTGTTCCAGTAATCACAACACATTCGCTTACCGTGCACGCTGTCTTTTCAAAGACAGTCACACGTAAAGCAGCACAAGCCGCACTTAAAAAGGCCGAAGGCGTTCTCCTTTATGACAATCCAGAGAAGAAGCAGTTCCCAACTCCTGCCGATGTCGTAGGTACTGATCCAACTTGGGTCGGTCGCGTGCGCCAATCTTTGGATAATCCAAAGGCTATTGATTTATTTGTCTGCGGCGATAATTTGCGTAAGGGTGCAGCGTTAAATACTGCACAAATCGCAGAGCTCGTTGCTGCTGAATTCACTCGCTAATTCCGTAACGCCTCGCCTGTAGACTCACCGCATGACCATAGTTGTCGCAGGTGCCACCGGTCTTGCTGGTTCAGCAATCGTCCGCGCCTATGAGAAAACTGGCGAAAAGGTAATCGGCATTAATCGCAGCGTCTGCGATCTCCTTGACCGCGATGCCACTGTCGATTTCATCAAGAAGGCCAAGCCTTCAATCGTTGTGGATGCGGCAGCCAAGGTTGGTGGCATCGGAGCCAATAACGCTTATCCAGTTGAGTTCTTAGCCGATAACGTGCGAATCCAAAGCAATCTTATGGAAGCAGCCCACGCCGCTGATGTTGAGAAATTTATATTCCTCGGATCAAGTTGTATCTATCCACGCGATTGCGCACAACCAATCAAAGAAGAGTACTTGTTAACAGGACCGCTAGAAGAAACCAACTCTGCTTATGCAATTGCAAAAATTGCAGGAATCGAGTTAATTAAATCCTTCCGTAAAGAGTACGACCGTAAGTGGATTTCACTTATGCCGACAAATCTTTATGGTCCGGGTGATAACTTCGAACTTCAGGGTTCGCACGTACTGCCAGCATTTATCCGCCGCTTTGTTGAAGCGAAAGAATCTGGTCGCGCTAAAGAAACTTTATGGGGCACAGGTTCACCAATGCGCGAGTTCTTGCACGTTGATGATTTAGCTTCAGCAGTTGTTCTTGCTGGCGAAAAATATGATTCTGTGCAACACTTAAATATCGGCAGCGGCGAAGATCTAACAATTAAAGCTCTGGCCGAATTAGTCGCTGAACTTGCGGGTTTTACTGGCGAAATCGCCTGGGATTCATCGAAACCTGATGGAACACCGCGCAAGGTTCTTGATGTTACGAAGGTTAGATCGCTAGGTTGGGCACCTGCCATCTCACTAAGAGACGGAATCGCTGCAACAATCGAGTGGTAT
>JBIIUL010000014.1:0-18053 GCA_044340015.1 Candidatus Planktophila sp. | reverse complement strand
AGCAGTTGGGATGCAGGCGGATCTGATGATCCTGGAGCAGAACCCGCTCACCGTTGCGCCGCATGATGTGGCCAGTATCAATATTCGGACCGTTTATAAATCGGGGGTTGCCGTCATAGGATGAGGCTATGACTACAACTGTTGGACACTGGATCGATAATAAAGAAGTACCAAGCACATCAGGACGCACAGCCCCTGTCTATGACCCTGCCTTAGGCGTTGAGACTAAGCGCGTTGCGCTGGCAAATGCGGCAGAGATTAACGCTGCTATCGCATCTGCGAAGAAAGCATTTCCTGGTTGGTCGAAGACTTCACTTGCAGGACGTCAACAGATTGTCTTTAAATTCCGCGAACTTCTAAATGCGAAGAAGAGCGAGCTCGCAGAGATCATCACGAGCGAGCACGGAAAAGTTTTATCTGATGCCCTCGGGGAAATTACTCGTGGCCAAGAAGTAGTCGAATTCGCAACAGGAATGCCACAACTTATTAAGGGTTACTACTCAGAGAACGTTTCAACTGGTGTCGATGTGTACTCAACTCGTCAAGCACTTGGCGTGGTTGGCATCATTTCTCCCTTTAACTTCCCTGCGATGGTTCCGATGTGGTTCTACCCAATCGCAATCGCTGCCGGTAACACAGTTGTATTGAAGCCTTCTGAGAAAGATCCAACTGCTTCAATCTGGATTGCAAAGCTTTGGAAAGAAGCGGGCTTGCCAGATGGCGTATTTAACGTTTTAAATGGCGATAAAGAATCAGTAGACGGTTTGTTGCACTCCCCTGATGTCGAATCAATTTCTTTCGTTGGTTCAACTCCAATTGCGCGTTATATCTACGAAGAATGTGCCAAAGCTGGAAAGCGCGTGCAATCACTTGGTGGCGCGAAGAACCATATGTTGGTCTTGCCAGATGCTGACCTGGAACTAGTTGCAGATTCAGCGATCAACGCAGGCTTTGGTTCTGCTGGAGAACGTTGCATGGCGATCTCAGTTGTCGTTGCAGTCGAGCCAGTTGCAGATGCCTTGATCGAGAAGATTGTTTCCCGGATGGACAAGTTGCGCACCGGTGATGGTCGCCGTGGTTGCGACATGGGTCCACTTGTTACTAAAGAGCACCGGGACAAAGTTGCTGGATACATTGATATTGCAATTAAAGATGGTGCAAAGGTTGTTGTTGATGGTCGCGGCGTAAAGGCCGATGGCGAAGCTGCAGGTTTCTGGCTTGGGCCAACCCTGATTGATCAAGTACCAACTACTTCAAGTGTTTATAAGGATGAGATCTTCGGGCCAGTCCTTTCTATTGTTCGCGTAAAGACCTACGACGAAGGCGTTGCGCTAATTAATAGCGGTGCATTCGGCAACGGAACTGCGATCTTTACAAACGATGGTGGCGCAGCGCGCCGCTTCCAGAACGAGATTCAAGTTGGCATGGTCGGAATCAACGTTCCAATCCCTGTGCCAGTTGCTTATTACTCGTTCGGTGGTTGGAAGCAATCACTATTTGGCGACACCAAGGCGCACGGTGAAGAAGGCGTTCATTTCTTTACTCGCGGCAAAGCGATTACTAGCCGCTGGTTAGATCCAAGCCATGGTGGAATCAACCTCGGCTTTCCCCAGAATTAATTAGTAAACACGTCAAGGGAGCTAAAAATGGCAACTCGCAAGATGAGCGTCGGTCAAGCAATCGTCGAATTCTTGGCCCATCAATACACAGTTGATGGCGCTCATCGCGAGCGAACCATTCAGGGCGTCTTTGGGATCTTTGGACACGGCAACGTGGCAGGTATCGGACAAGCGTTAAAGCAGTTATCAACAACTGATCCAGATTTAATGCCGTACCACCAGGCGCGTAATGAACAAGCAATGGTTCACGAATCATCGGCCTATGCACGCATGACTCGTCGCCGTTCTACCTTTGCTTGCGCATCATCAGTTGGGCCAGGAGCAACAAATATGCTCACTGGCGCAGCAGTTGCAACAACAAATCGTTTACCAGTGTTGCTCTTTCCGGCAGATACCTTTGCTAACCGCGTCTCTGATCCGGTGCTGCAGCAGCTAGAACAACCTTATGACTTCACGATGTCGGTTAATGATGCCTTCAAGCCGCTATCTAAATTCTTCGATCGCATCAATCGCCCAGAACAAATCTTTAGCTCGCTACTTGGCGCAATGCGTGTATTAACCGATCCTGCCGAAACTGGTGCGGTAACGATCTGTCTTCCAGAAGATGTGCAGGCAGAAACCATTGAAGTCCCTGAAGAATTCTTGGCAGATCGCGAATGGCATATCCGCCGTCCACGCCCAGATGCTGGTGTCAGCGCAGTTGCTGCCAAAGCCATCCGTGGCGCAAAGCGTCCATTTATCGTGGCTGGTGGCGGAGTTATCTACTCTGATGCACATGCAGCGTTAACAAAGTTTGTGGAAGCAACGGGAATTCCAGTCGGTGTTTCACAAGCCGGAATGGGTTCACTCAACTGGGATCACCCACAGATGTGCGGTTCAGTTGGTGCCACAGGCACAACTACTTCAAACCGTTTGGCTAAGGATGCTGATCTAGTAATTGGTATCGGAACTCGCTACAGCGATTTCACAACTGCATCTCGCACCGTCTTTCAAAACCCAGATGTTAAATTTATCAATATCAACGTAACTGCCTTCGATGCCTTTAAACATGGCACTGCAATTCCGGTTGTTGCCGATGCGCGCGAGGCGTTAACTGAACTTTCACAAGAGCTAAATGGCTATGCGGTAGATGCGGCATATGCCAAGCAGATTGCTGAAGAGAAGGCGATCTGGAATGCCATCGTTGATGCATCTTTCGTTGATCAGAAGTTAGCAAAGCCAAGCCAGAGCGAGATCATCGGTGCGGTGCAGGCGGCAACAGATCCCCGCGATGTTCTGGTTGGTGCTGCAGGTTCACTTCCTGGTGATCTCCATAAGTTATGGCGCGTACGTGATCCACTTGGTTATCACATGGAATATGCCTTCTCTTGTATGGGATATGAAATCGCTGCTGGTTTAGGTGTTGCTCGCGCTGATTCATCACGTACACCGGTTGTCATGATGGGCGATGGCTCTTACTTAATGATGCATACCGAACTCGTTACAGCAGTTGCTGAAGGCCTGAAATTTATTGTTGTTCTAGTTCAGAACCATGGCTTTGCATCGATCGGCCATCTCTCTGAGGATATTGGTTCACAGCGCTTTGGTACCAAGTACCGCTTCCGCGACAAGGGTGGCAATAACCACGAAACCGGAGATGTACTGCCAGTTGATTTGGCAACAAATGCCGAGAGCCTTGGAATGAATGTAATTCGAATTGCTGAAACACCTAGCGCGATCGCAGATCTATCTGCAGCGATGAAGGTGGCTAAGGCCCACCCAACTGCAACGTTGATCCATATCAATAGCGACCCAATGCTTTATGCGCCAGGTGGCGAAGCTTGGTGGGAAGTTCCTATTCCTGCAGTCTCAACCTTGGAAAGTACGCAGAAGGCATACGCGCATTATTCAGAGGCGCGCAAAGCGCAGAAGAAGTATCTAGGCAAGGGTGCGAGCGAGAGGAATTAAACGTAACTAATTACTCTAAAGGTGCGTTTGATCGAAAGCGTTAACTTATCGTTCTTGGGATCGGCAACTCTAAAGAAGCACAATATTTTCTTGCCGTACTTCTTCTCTTCAGCGCCAGGATCTGGAAAGAAATATCCGTAGGTCAGAGTCTTCGGCAAATCTTTCTGGCCAGTAAGCGTTGCAATCGCTGCATTGTCACAAGCGATGCCCGCCTCTTTCTTGGCTCCTTCAGAATTTAAATCCTTCGCCTTTAACTTGCCAACGTAAAAGACTTCGTAGTGATGTGGGTCAGTGCAGCCGGTTGCGTACAAAGTCTTGTAGTTGGTGTCGGTCCAGCGACTAGATTTAGAAGGCGTTTTATTGGCGCTGTAGCAACCGGTCTTTAGCTCTAGATAGAAAGAGCCTTTAGATAAAGCCTCGGCGGTGGGAGAACCCGAGAAAAAGAGGGCAAGGGTTGCTAGTACTGCGAATTTTTTAGAACCCATACGGCGATCATATTACCTAACCCTCAACCTCACCTTTGCTGTTAATAGATACGACACGAAAAATGCTCACATTAAATTGGAGTAGTTGTGTAATTTCTGCGCAAGACTACGCTCTGTCTCAACCAGAAAGTATGGATTAGTTAATCGACTAATCTTTCGAGAGGAGCTCAATTGTTTAAGAAATTCAAGAAGATTGCTGCAGGAGTTGCTGCAGTAGGTCTACTCGGAATCACCCTTAGTGCATGCTCGACTGCAGAAAAGGCGATTTCAGAGGCAGATTGCGGAACTGATGAAGCATTTTGTATTGGTCTTGTAACAGACATTGGAAAAGTTGACGATAAGTCATTTAACCAATCTGCTTGGGAAGGTGCTCAAGAAGCAGCTACCGCCAATAATGGATTTGCTAAGTACGTAGAAACACAAGATCCAAAAGATTACGCAGCAAATATCGCTCTATTTGCAGATGCTGGATACAACGCGATCGTAACAGTTGGATTCCTAATGGCTGAAGCAACAGCGGTTGCAGCTGAAAAGTATCCAAATGTTAAGTTCATTGGTGTAGATCAGTTCTATGCCGGTACTGCAGCAAACTACAGCGGATTAATTTTCCCTGAAGATAAAGCTGGCTTTATTGTCGGTTACCTCGGTGGTTACCTAACCACTACTGGTAAGACAGCAGCTATTGCTGGTGGTCCAGATTCAATTCCACCTGTTCGTAAATTCATTGAAGGCTTCGTAGCTGGAGTTGAATTTGCATCAAAGGAGCAAGGTAAGTCTTACCCTAAGGCATCATCTGTTTACTACACAGGTGCTAATGCCTTCCAAGATCCAGCCTGGGGTGCTTCAACAGCCCAGCAGTACTTGGATCAGGATTACGATGTGATCTTCTCTGCTGGTGGAAAGACCGGTAACGGTGGACTAGCACGCACTGCTCAGAAGTCTGGCGCATATTGCATCGGCGTAGATACTGATCAATGGGAAACAGTTCCAGAGGCTCAGGCCTGTCTTGTAACTTCTGCTATGAAGCTCATTCCTCAGGGAGTGGTTGCACTCATCGGTCAAGTTGTCGATGGAACATTTGCTGGTGGAAACTTCGTTGGCGATGTAGGAGCTGCTCCTTATCACGACTTTGATGCCACAATCCCAGCTGATGTTAAGGATAAAGTTGCAGATGTAACCGCGAAGGTAATCAGCGGCGAGATCGCAACAGGAGTCAAGCAATAATCTAGAAAATAAAAGCAGGGCAAGGGTCGATAATAATTTGACCCTTGCCCTGCTTTATTTAATATTCAACCGCGGTTGACAGAGAAATTGCCACGGGTAGATTAAGGGCCTAGATGAAAAACCAGGGGTGTTTATCGTGAAGTTAGTCCGTGCTTGGATCACTCCATTAATTGCACTTCTAATTGCATTTTCAATTGGCGCGATTTTGATGATTACACAGGGCGCTGATCCGATGAGGGCATATCAAAGTTTGTTCACTACTGCCTTTACAACTCAAGAAGGACTTGCCAAAACATTTGGCAAAGCAACTCCACTTGCAATTAGTGGGTTAGCTGTTGTAATCGGTCTGCGGGCCGGACTCTTTAACATCGGCGCACAAGGTCAGTTAATTTCTGGTGCACTTGCTGCGGCGTGGGCTGGGTATGCAATCACAGGATTGCCAATGATTGCCCATGTTCCGCTCTGTCTTCTAATCGGAGCGCTATTTGGATCAATCGTTGGTTATATCGCCGGTGCGCTCAAGGCATACCGCGGGATCCACGAGGTAATTACAACAATTATGTTGAACAGTATCGTTCTACAGCTGGCCGAATACTTATCCAACGGACCTCTTAAAGAAGAGGGTTCAATCATCGCCAGGACGCCCGATATTTTAGATTCGGCCAAGATTGGTACGGTTTCAGGCCTACCCATCGGGTTTCTTCTAAGCGGGTTGTTGGCACTTGGTGTTTGGTGGATATTCAAAAAAACTACAACTGGATTTAGATTTGAAACTGTTGGCAAAAATAAAAATGCCGCTTGGTATGCAGGAATAGCCGTGAAACGGAATACAGTTTTTGCAATGGTGGCTTGTGGGGCGCTGGCTGGGTTTGGCGGCGCAGTTGAAACCTTAGGCGTAGTCGGTAAATTTGAACCCGCCTTCAACCAAGGGCTTGGCTTTGATGGAATTACTATCGCACTGTTGGCCCGAGCTAATCCATTGGCTGTAATACCAGGGGCAATACTTTTTGGTGGAATGCGTGGAGCAGGCCCAACGATGCAATTTAGCGCAGGAGTTAGCCCTGAGATTATCGACCTTATCCTTGCGATCGTTCTATTTTTTGTAACTGCGCCAATAATCAGTCGCGTATTAAAGCTTAAGAGTGATTCGAATACTCAAGTTACAAGTGGTTGGGGAAGCAATTAAAATGAAAACTCCCATGCTACGGTCAAAAATGCCGGTCTATATTTATCTCGTCATATTCGCTATAGCTGTTGCCTATTCGTTTAATCCAGTATCAACAGTTGCTGTGGCTGCATCATCTATAACTTTTGGCTTACCGCTGGCAATGGCGGCAATGGTCGGAATTATGTGCGAACGAACCGGTGTCGTAAATATCGGAATTGAAGGAACTCTTCTAACCTCATCATTCTTCGGATTCTTTGTAGCAGCCCTTTCCCAAAATCTGATTTGGGGGTTGCTTGCTGCGATCGCAAGTGGCGCGGTTACTGGACTATTGCTTGCTCTACTGACTGTCTCTTGGAAAATGGATCAAATCATTGCGGGCACAATAGTTAATATCCTTGCAACCGGTTTGACTTCATTTTTCTATAAGCAAGGCTATTCATTGCCTGCAATATTTCCGCGATGGTCTATCCCAGGACTTTCTGAAATTCCGTTCTTAGGGCGAGTCTTCTTTCAAAGTGGACCAATCACTTACTTCGGCTTAATCCTTATCTTTGTTCTTTACTTTGCAATTTATCGCACTCCTTGGGGGCTCCGCACTAGAGCGGTCGGTGAATATCCAAGTAGCGCCGAAACCTCGGGAATTTCTGTACTCAAACTCAAATATACAAATGTGATTATCGCTGGCGCATTTGGTGGGCTTACCGGTGCTTATCTAACGCTAGAGCTTGTTGGATCTTTCGATCGTGGTTTTTCAGCCGGAAAAGGCTTTACTGCGTTGGCGATCATGATCTTTGGTCGGTGGAACCCAATTGGAGCGCTATTAGCCGCGATTTTCTTTGGTTTTGCGCAAGCCCTTGCTAATCAATTAATGATCGATGGCTTGGTGAATATTCCTGGGCCATTCATCAACATGCTCCCTTATGTTTTAACAATTGTGGTGTTGGCATTTTCTGCTGGCAAAGTTCGTGGTCCGGCTGCCGCTGGTCAACCATACGAGCGAGAGCAGGCATAAGTCGTGGCAACATTACTGCAGGTAAAAAACTTAACGAAAAGTTTTGGCTCGGTTATCGCCAATAACGATATTTCTTTTGAAGTAGACGCCGGTGAAATCGTGGCCCTTTTAGGTGAAAACGGAGCGGGTAAATCCACTCTCGTGAAATCTGTATTTGGTCTACTCCGCCCTGATCAAGGCGAGATATATATTGATGGAAAGCAAATGGCTCCAGGAGATACAGCTGGCGTAATTGCAAGTGGTGTCGGAATGGTGCACCAACATTTCAAATTAGTACCAGTTATGAGCGTTACAGAAAACATCATTTTGGGAGATGAGCCAAAAAACGGCATTTTTATAAATATAAAGAAGGCCGAGCAGACAGTTCGCGCTTTATCGGAAAAGTTTGGGTTAGAAGTTGATCCGACAGCAATTATTGAAGATCTACCAGTTGGCACTCAACAGAGAGTCGAGATTTTAAAGGCGCTAAGTAAAGATGTTCGACTTCTGATTTTTGATGAACCAACAGCTGTATTGACTCCGCAAGAGACTGATGAACTGATACTTGTAATCAAAAACCTAGCGAGCTTAGGCGTTGGAGTAATTGTGATTACTCATAAACTTCGTGAGGTTATGGCACTTGCCGATCGAGTAGTTGTCTTACGTGAAGGCAAAGTAGTTGGTACCACCACTCCAAAAGAGAGTAACGAGTCTGGTTTAGCACAAATGATGGTAGGCAGAAGTGTGGTTTTAGAGGTTGACAAAGGTGTTGCACGTCCTGGAAAAGCAGTGTTAAGTGTTAAGGGCTTAGAAGTTTTTGATGATAGAAAATTGCTGGCGGTAAAGGGCGTTGACCTAGAGGTTCGATCTGGAGAAATTCTTGGTATTGCCGGCGTTGAAGGAAATGGTCAACGAGAGCTCGTCGAAGCCATTTGCGGTATGCGCATGCGGGAAAAAGGCGAAGTTCTGGTAAGTGGCCTCCCAACAAAAGATATGCACCCTCATGCAGTACACGAAGCGGGCGTATCACATATTCCAGAGGATAGAGAAAAGCACGGTTTGGTCTCGTCTTATTCGATCGCAGATAATTTAATTCTCAACCAATTTGATCAAGAGCCATTTGCTAGAGGTTGGTTTAGAAATATGGGCGCAACTCGGGAGAACGCGAACCTGCTCGTCAAAAAATTTGATATCCGTACTACTTCCGCCGCCGCACTGGCATCATCGTTATCAGGTGGAAATAAGCAGAAGGTAGTAATTGCACGTGAACTAAGTCAAGATTTGCAGGTTCTCGTAGCGGCTCAACCAACACGTGGCGTTGATGTTGGATCTATTGAATTCATCCACAAACAGCTAATTGCAGCGCGCGATAAGGGAGCTGGCGTTCTACTTGTCTCTGCTGAACTAGATGAGATTATTTCACTTTCAGACCGCATCGCGGTTATGTCGGGGGGAAAGATCGTCGCGATCGTTGATTCCAAAGATGCAGACCGCAACCACATCGGCCGCCTAATGGCCGGCCTAAAGGAGTAATACATTGAAGATCGCAATTATCGCTGGCACAGGTTTCTACAACCTTCCAGCGCTCGAAGGCCAATCCCCTACGACTGTAGAAACCGCTTACGGTCAGGCAGTTATTACAACCGGAAAATGGCATGGCGCAGAGGTTGCGTTCTTGACTCGCCATGGCGTTAACCACACCGTGCCACCTAGCCAAGTTAACTATCGCGCAAATATCCAAGCGTTAAAGAACTGGGGCGCAGAGTTGGTTATCGGCGTTAACGTTGTTGGCGGCGTAGATAAGAAGTTAAAGCCAGGCGCGCTGCAGTTAGTTGATGACTTTATAGATTTCACCCATGGTCGCGCAGATACCTTCTTTGATGGTGTTCAAGAAGGTGGCGTTCAACATATTGATATGACCTATATCTACGACAAGAAGATTCAGAAGGCTCTTGCGGAATCAGCGAAGAAGGCCGATATCAAATTGCACGAAGGTGGCATCTACGCGGTCTATAACGGTCCACGCTTTGAATCACCAGCTGAAATCCGCATGTGCGCGATGTTAGGCGTAACCGTAGTTGGTATGACCGGTGTTCCTGAAGCGACTTTGGCACGTGAGGCAGGGCTACGTTATGCAGCAATCGCTGCCGTTGCCAACCCTGCCGCCGGCCTTTCAGATGAAGAAATTAGCCACGAAGGCGTCGGTGAAGTCATCAAGGGTTGCGCCGGCAATGTAATCACAATTATTGATGGTGCGATAAAAATCCTGGCTTCATAATCGAAAAAATAATATGGATCTCTTAATCACCAACGCGCGCTATGCGGTAACTTCCAACGGCAACGATGAGATATTAGAAAATATCTCGATCGGTATCAAAGATGGCAAGATCGCATACCTTGGAACAGATAAACCTGCCGCTACTAAAACTTATGATGCATCGGGCAAGTTAATTGCACCTGGCTTTATCAATAGCCATACCCACTTAGGGATGTCGCTGCTGCGCGGTTGGGCAGAGGGTGTAAACCTGCAAGGTTTTCTTGAACGCGTCTGGGCTGCAGAAGGTGCGATTATGGATGAGGCAACCTGCGAACTAGGTACCGAACTCGGTGCGCTGGAAGCGTTGCTATCTGGCACTACAACCACGATGGATATGTATTTGAATCCAGTTGCAACACATCGCGCCGCGGTACGCGTTGGCCTGCGCCATATCGCAGGACCGATCTTCTTTGACTTCCCTGGACTTGATGGTCTGCAATGGGAACAGCGCATCGAACGAGCACACCAGTGGAAGGCAGAGCTCGCAAAAATTGGTGGACCTTATATTCCGATTTATTTAATGCCGCATTCAACTTACACAGATTCTCCTGAGAACTTAACACAGGTGGCAGAGATCGCAAAAGAACTTGGAGCACGAGTACATCTTCACGTCTCTGAAACCGAAGCCGAGAACCAAGATGTGCAGACTCGTTACGGCAAGACTCCCACTGAAGTTTGTCGCGATACCGGCATCTTGGATGTGCCAACAATCTTTGGCCACGGCGTGCATCTATCGGATTCCGATATGGCGATTGCAGCAAGTAAAGGTGCATCAGTTGGCCATTGCCCGGGCAGTAATTTAAAACTTGGTTCAGGGCTAGCGCGCTTTAACGATCTCCGTAAAGCCGGCATCAAAGTTGGCTTAGGCACCGACTCATGTTCTTCATCTAATGATCTAGATATGTTCTCGGTTATGCGTATGGCCGCGCACGTTGTTGCACTGCGCCAATCCCCTGCCGATGTTGACCTAACTTCCATTGTGCGTGCGGCAACTATCGAAGCAGCGCACGCGGTCGGCCTAGCCGACTACGTCGGAAGTATCGAGATTGGTAAAGAGGCAGATCTCATCGCCATCGATCTACACGCTGCGCATTTAACGCCAGTACATGGCGTAAATGCGCTCTTGGTCTTTGCAGCCGGTCGCGGCGATGTCACAGATGTTTGGGTTGCAGGAGATCAAGTAGTTGCTAACCGCACCAGCACCAAGATCGATCTAACGGATTTGATTAGGCGCGTAAACCAACGAGTAAAAGCGCTGGACCCACTTCGATGAACTTTGCTGGCAACAGCATCCTTATTACTGGTGCCTCTGGCTTAATCGGGAGCGCCTACGTTGATCGCTTTCTAGAACTTGGCTTCACCGTCTGCGCTCAAGTAAATACTGGCGAGATCCGTGCCCGTCCAAATTTGCATGTTATTGCTGAAGATCTCTCTGTTACCAAATCTGGAATCTCACTTGTTCAAGAAGCACTAGCGCGTGCCGGAAAGCTCGATTATGTAATCAATAACGCCGCCAATCAAGCGATTCTTGATCCAGCAACTGCTGCGCGCGCAGAGATCGAACTTATGATGCGCATTAACGTTGATGCTCCTAAAGAGATAATCGATGAGGCTGCAAAATCTGGAGTAAAGGTAGTTCTAAATATCTCATCAGTTGAAGCCTTAAATCCGCGCGCGGGCCATGAAATTTATGGCGCAAGTAAAGCAGCCCTCGATGTCTTAACGCGTTCAGCATCTCGCGCACATGCCCCAATGCGCGTACTTGGACTGCGTCTAGGTTTAATCGGTCGCGAAGGTATTGATCAAGCGTGGCCAGAAGGTGTTGCTGCTTGGAAAGCTGCTACTCCCCTGGCTCGATATGCAACAGCAAGCGAAGTAGTTGGAGTTACTGAATTTTTATTATCAGATGCAAATGCCTGGGCCACCGGAAGTACTTACGACTTCGATGGTGGCCTAGGCAGTCACAGTTGGTAGCCCCGAAGGGATTCGAACCCTCGTAGCTGACTTGAGAAGCCAGAGTCCTAGGCCGCTAGACGACGGGGCCCTAGTACATTTCTTTACTGCTGTTACTGCTTTAACTGCTTTAGGTACTGCGCTGGGGTACCAGGACTCGAACCTAGACTTACTGAACCAGAATCAGCAGGGCTGCCAATTACCCCATACCCCAATACAACAGGGGAAAGAATACCCCAAAAATTAAAGCGCTATCGCCGCTGCAATTCGGGCCAGCGACGCATCTTTTCCGAGCAACTCCATCGACTCAAAGAGCGGAGGCGAAATAGTGCTGCCGGTTGTTGCGATACGAACTGCGCCGAATGCAATACGTGGCTTAAGCCCTAGCTCTTCAATAAGTGATGTGCGAAGTGCGGCTTCAATGCTGTCATGGTTCCAAGTTGTCAGCGGTGTTAGCTCAGCAAGGGAACGTTTTAGAACATCCTTAGATGCGCTATCGGTTACCTTAGAAAGTGATGCTTCCTCAACTTTGAAATCTTTAACAAATAAGAAGCGCAACATTGCAGGTACTTCATCTAACTTCACGATGCGCTCTTGGATCAGTGGCAGCGCCTGCTTAACGAGAGCGATTTCAGCATCGGTACCGGTAATCACATTTGCCTTAGTTAAGAATGGCAGAGACCACTTAAGGAATTCATCAAGGGTTAGTGCACGAATCTTGTCACCGTTGATCGCCTCTAACTTCTTCATATCAAAGCGGGCAGGTGATGAATGAACCTTATCTACGGTAAAGAGTTCGCAGAGCTCGGCCATTGTGACATTTTCACGATCTTCGCCAGGTGACCAACCAAGTAGCGCTAAGTAGTTACAGATCGCCTCTGGTAAATAACCTTGTTCGCGATACCAAGCGATCGAAACTTCACCGTTGCGCTTGGAAAGCTTGGCATTGTCCTGGCCCATAACGAATGGCAAGTGAGCAAAGACTGGGTAATCTTCAATAGCAACGCCCATCGCCTGATAAACGCGGATCTGTCGCGGCGTTGAGGAAAGTAGATCCTCACCGCGCAGAACGTGGGTTACCTTCATCAATACATCATCGACTGCAACAGCCAACGTGTACAGCGGTGAACCATCTGCGCGAACTAGAACAAAGTCAGGTACGAATTTGTGATCGAAGGTAACGTCGCCACGGATCTCGTCGGTAAATGTGGTTGTTCCATCAGGCATACGCATACGAACAACTGCTTCACGTCCCTGTGCTTTATAGGCTGCTATTTGATCTGCGGTTAGCTCGCGACAGTGGCCGTTATAACCAGGTGCCACATTTGCGGCGCGTTGTGCTTCGCGTACCGCTTCTAACTCTTCCGGTGAGCAGTAGCAGTGGTAAGCATCTTTCTGATCTAAAAACTTCTGCGCCCAATGTGCGTAGATATCTAAACGCTGTGACTGCAAGTAAGGGCCATTTTCGCCACCGACTTCTGGGCCCTCATCCCAATTTAAGCCGAGCCATTTAAGGGTATCTATCGCTGCTTGGATATATTCATCGGTGACGCGAGTTGTATCGGTATCTTCGATACGGAATAAGAAAGTGCCGCCCGTGTGGCGAGCGTATGCCCAATCAAAGAGCGCAGTACGGATATTTCCAACATGTAGATCGCCAGTTGGTGAAGGTGCAAAACGTACCTTCACTTTTTTAGCAGTTGTATTGGTACTCACGGTTTTGCACTCACCTTATTTGTTAGTTGGCCGAGTCCATCGATTCCGACAACGACGTTGCCACGTTCGATGAGCGGTCCAATTCCTGCTGGGGTTCCAGTAATGATTACATCGCCCGGCAATAAAGTCATGATCTGTGAAACGAAGACCACAATGTCGCTGACGCTAAAGATCATCTGATCAAGGGTTGCATCTTGGCGGATCTCGTCATTTACCTTAGAGAAGATGCGTTGTGTGCCCGGTACGAAATCAGTTTCGATCCAAGGACCGATTGGGCAGAAGGTATCAAAGCCCTTTGCGCGCGCCCATTGGCCATCGCTCTTCTGTAGCTCGCGGCAAGTGATGTCATTTGCCAAGGTATAACCGAAGATAACTTCATGTACCCGCTCTTTTGGAACATCTTTGCAGACGCGACCGATAACAACTGCAAGTTCTGCTTCGTAATCAATCGTGGGCGCCATAGCGGGCCAGACAATTGTGTCTCCTGGACCGATTACTGAAGTATTTGGTTTCAAGAAAATAATTGGTTCTTTTGGAACTTCAGAGCCCATCTCTTTTGCATGATCGGCATAGTTCTTTCCAACTGCAACGATCTTGCTGCGCGGAATAACTGGGGCAAGTAAGCGAACCTTAGTTAGCTCAACTTTGGCGGCAGTCTTAGTGACCCCGTGATAGATCGGATCGCCTGAGATAACGCTGATCTGATTGTCGTCTTCGAGGATGCCAAAGAGCGGGTCGGTACCTAAACCTGATTCAGGACCTGGTGAGAAGCGAACAATACGCATTGGGCTATCTTACGCCCTTGTCACACTTCCACTTGCATCGATATGAAAGAGCGTTGCTTGCGCTGAGTGTTCCTTGATTACCGCAACTTTGGCGCCGGGCAAACCTGCATAAACAACGCCTTCAATTCCAGAAATCTGTGATGCCAAGGCGACAACAAATACCGCTTCGACTGCATCGAGAGTTAATTCAGGTGATGCCACATTAATTGCGACATAGGTGCGACCTGTTGAATCGCGCAGAGCGGCTGCTTGCTTTGCGCCAGAACGTGCCAAAGTTGATGTAGCAAGGGTTGCTAACTTTTGATCTTCTGGGTTCTCAAAAAGGTTATCTGAACTGGAATTACTCGTGCTCATCAACTTCGCCATCTTTAATGCGTTCAATAATTACCGAACTTATCTTACGACGGCGACCAACTGGACGCTCGGATGTAATCGACCAACCGAGCATAGAAATGGTGCTGCCCGCGATTGGAACGCGCCCAAGTTTCTGCGCCATCAAGCCACCAATAGTGTCGACATCTTCGAAATCTTCTTTCTCGATCTCGATCTTTAACTCATCGGCAAGATCTTCAATATGGAGCGTGGCTTTAGCGCGCGCTTTATTTTCGTTGATCCAAGTAAAGGCTTCTTCGCCATCATCAAATTCGTCGGTGATCTCGCCAACGATCTCTTCAATGATGTCTTCGATGGTAATGATGCCGGCGGTTCCGCCGTACTCGTCAACGACTATCGCTAAGTGGATCTGATCGCGCTGCATCTCTTTCAGAAGTTCGGCTGCGATCTTGATCTCAGGAACAAAGACAGCAGGGCGCATATGTTGTTCAACTTTTTCAGTCGTCTCGGCATCGTGGTGATCAAGTGCGCGCTTTGCTAAATCTTTAACATAGGCAATACCGATAATCTTGTCGAGGTTTTCACCGACGACAGGAACGCGTGAATAACCGCTACGAAGTGCCAGCGAGAGCGCTTGGCGCAGAGTCTTATCGCCTTCGATCCAGACCATATCTGTGCGGTGAACCATGAGTTCGCGCACCAAGGTATCGCCGAGTTCGAATACCGAGTGGATCATCTCGTGTTCATCTGATTCCACTAAGCCGCGCTCGTGCGCTTGATCTACTAGATCGCGAAGCTCTGCTTCATTGGTAAATGGTCCGCCACGGAAACCCTTACCTGGCGTTAGTGCGTTACCGATTGCAATAAGCAGGTTGGTCACTGGACCCAAGATAAAGGCCAAGAAGTAAGCGACAGATATTCCGGCGCGCGCCCATTTATGTGGTTGCTGGCGACCCAAGGTGCGCGGACCCACACCGACGACTACGTATGAGAGCACAACCATAATGACAACTGTTGCGATCATCGCTTGTGCTGATGAATATTCGCGCAATAGCGCAACTGCTAAAAGAGCTGCGGCAGTGAATTCGCAGATCTTGCGGACAAGCAACAAGACATTTAAGTAACGTGAAGGATGTTGTGAGTACTTCTTAAGAAGATGTCCTCCGCGCTTGCTTTCGAGCTCTTCAATTAAGACGCGTGAAATTGAGGTCAGCGCTGATTCAGATGCGGCGAGAAAGCCCGCAAATGCAATTAGAGCAACGATGGCGCTGATATTTGCGATAGTCATGCACTTGCCTGCCAATTCTTAACTAGGTCTTCTTGTAGGGCGAACATAACTTTTTCGTCTTCCTTGTTGGCATGGTCATATCCCAAGATATGTAAAAGGCCGTGTGCGGCCAAGATATAGACCTCGTGTTCGAAAGAGTGTCCGGCCGCTGCTGCCTGGCGGGTAGCCACAGTAGGTGCAATCACAATATCTCCTAGCGTCACTGCATCGTTTGGGTTTTCGGGCATATCCATTGGGAAAGAAAGTACATCGGTAGGACCTGGCTCATCCATCCACTTTATGTGTAGCTCAGTCATCTCGTTTTCGTCTACAAAAACTAAGTTAACTTCGCATTCTGGGTTTAGATTTAGCTGCACAAGGCTCTTTGTTAAAAGTGCGCGTACTTGATCTGCGGGCACGAGTTCGCCAGATTTATTGGTGATTTCTATAGTCATAAGTAATTAAATTAGGAGTTTCGGATATTACGAGGTGCAGCCTTTGCCGCATCAAATTTCTCGTAAGCCTTGACGATATCGCCGATCAAACGGTGGCGTACAACATCTTCTGCAGTTAGCTCCATAAATGCGATGTCATCAATATCTTGCAAGATATCGGTGATTACGCGAAGCCCTGACTTTGCTCCATTTGGAAGATCGATCTGTGTGACATCGCCTGTAACAACCATCTTTGAACCAAAACCTAAGCGAGTTAAGAACATCTTCATCTGTTCAGGCGTGGTGTTCTGCGCTTCATCCAAGATAATAAATGAATCATTTAAGGTACGTCCGCGCATATAAGCAAGTGGGGCAACTTCGATAACCCCGGTCTGAATCAAGCGCGGAATCGAATCAACATCGATCATGTCATGCAGCGCATCAAAGAGCGGGCGCAGGTACGGATCGATCTTCTCGCTTAAGGTGCCAGGTAGAAAACCTAAACTTTCGCCAGCTTCAACTGCGGGGCGCGTAAGCACAATGCGATTTACCTTCTTGGCTTGCAGAGCGGCAACCGCTTTTGCCATTGCTAGATAAGTCTTACCGGTACCGGCAGGACCAATACCAAAGGTGATGGTGTTATCTTCGATCGCATCAACATAGCGTTTCT
The DNA here is from genome assembly GCA_044340015.1 of Candidatus Planktophila sp. Classification (GTDB taxonomy): domain Bacteria; phylum Actinomycetota; class Actinomycetes; order Nanopelagicales; family Nanopelagicaceae; genus Planktophila. The sequence goes on along the minus strand of JBIIUL010000014.1, from coordinate 1,144 downwards.
GATTTGCTGTCTTTGGTCTGATGGTGCGACCGCGGTTAGAGACAATATTTAAAGATAAGACTTCAGCCGGGCTTTCCGCAGGTTCTTGGCCGAGCATCGCAATACTGCGCGCAACAGCGTCGACTGTTAAGGATTGACCAGAGCGAATAACTAGCGTCATCTCAGCAAATAACTTTTCAATTGCAAGGCAATCGATATGTGGTCCGCGCAGAGTTATCTCGTTGCTGCGAACTGTGATGTTAACGCTTGGAAAAGCCGCTTCGATCGCTCGTAAGTTGGCATCGTTTGCTCCGATGAGTGAAACCATCGGAATCGCTGGTGGGACGGTTATTAAAGTGCGTTCCATATATCGCTGATACTACTTTTAACCGGGTGGCCAAGCGAGCCCACGCCCGCCCAGCAGATGTAAATGAGCGTGAAAGACGGTCTGCCCAGCATCTGCGCCGGTATTAAAGACGGTGCGGTAGCCATCTAGCTCGCGCTCGGCGGCGATGTGGGCGGCTGCGGTGAAAAGGTCTGCGGTAATCGTTGGTGACATCTTGGCAAGACCCGCAGCGTTTTCAGTATGAATCGTCGGAATCAGAAGCACATGAGTTGGCGCTTGTGGATTTAAATCATTAAATCCGACAACGTTCTCGCTGCGATAAACAATCTCTGCAGGAATCTGACCTTCAATAATTTTGCAAAAGATGCAATTTGGATCAAGTGCCATAAGTGTGACTATACCTTTACCAAATTCTCAAGGCAGCGTTTAAGCCTGATAACGCAGCCATTCCGGCGTGAGCCGAACGAAATATTGGTCGACCAAGTAGCGCAACCTGCGCACCAGCTTTGGTAAAGAGCGCAACTTCTTCATCAGTTAGCCCACCTTCTGGACCAATGATGACTAGAACTTTCTGTGAACCCGGTTTAATTACTTCAGTGAATTTACGTTGTGCGCCTTCGTGCAAGACAATTACCAGATCATAATTTGGAATTTCTGCGGCGATCTTTGCGGCATCCAATACGCCCATCACAAAGGGAATTCGATTACGACGCGTTTGCTTACTTGCCTCGCGCGCAGTGGTCGCTAACTTCTGCATTAGATCTGGCGATCCTTTACCGATCGAACGCGCCGCAGCCCAAAGCAGAATCACATCGGCGC
>JBIIUL010000084.1:0-4826 GCA_044340015.1 Candidatus Planktophila sp. | reverse complement strand
GCAGCAGCTACGGGAGCTGCTGGAGGTGGAGTCACTGGCGCAGCAGCTACGGGAGCCACAGGTGGAGGAGTTGAAGCAGGCGCAGCACCATCGGCGATGATTGCAAGTTCTGCTCCAACTGGAACTGTCTGATCAATTGCAACAACTATTTTCTGCAAGATACCGGCAACGGGTGAAGGAATTTCAGTATCGACTTTGTCGGTTGATACTTCAAGGAGTGGTTCATCCATTGCGACATGATCGCCTTCGGATTTAAGCCAACGTGTGACTGTACCTTCGCTGACACTTTCGCCAAGTGCTGGCATAGTTACTGAGAAAGTCATTGCGTTTTCCTATTCTCTATCCGTGAGCGTGAAGTGGTTTGCCGGCAAGTGCCAGATGCGCTTCACCCATTGCTTCAGAAAGCGTTGGGTGGGCGTGGATCAATGGAGCAACATCATCAGCTGATGCTTCCCAGTTAAAGATTAATTGCGCTTCTGCGAGAAGTTCACCGACTCGTGAACCGACCATATGAATTCCTAGAACTGGTCCACCTTTTTGCGAAACTAACTTTATTGATCCCGCTGTGCGCAAAATCTGCGCCTTACCGTTTCCGGCTAGGTCGTAGTTAAGTTCTACAACATCGTAACCGCGCTCTTTTGCTTGCGCGGTTGTTAGACCAACTGAGGCAACTTCAGGTTCAGAGTAAGTAACGCGTGGAACGCCGTCATAGTTAATTGGACGTGGGTTAAGGCCCGCGATTTCCTCAGCAACCAAGATGCCTTCTCCGAAACCAACATGGGCGAGCTGCAGCGTTGGAATCAGATCTCCAACTGCCCAAATACCTGGCACATTGGTACGGCACTTGTTATCTACCAAAACGTATCCACGATCCATAGTTATGCCTTGTTCTTCATAACCGAGGTTGGCGGAAACTGGACCGCGACCAACAGCGACTAGGAGAACCTCAGCTGTAAATGTCTTGCCATCTTCCAGGGTGACAGTTACACCATCAGCGGTGACTGCGTGGGATTTGAAGCGAACGCCAAGTTCGAAATTTATTCCGCGCTTGCGGTAGGCGCGCTCTAACTGCTTGCTGGATGATTCATCTTCGAGGGCGACAAGATGTGGCAAACCTTCAATAATTGTGACATCAGCGCCAAATGATTTCCAAACTGATGCAAACTCGCAGCCGATAACGCCGCCACCAAGAACAATTACGCTCTTTGGAACGTATTCCATCTTCATCGCTTGATCAGATGTAATAACTTTTTTGCCATCAATATCTAGCCCTGGAAGAGTGCGGGCATAAGAACCAGTTGCAAGTAAAACGTTCTTACCGGTGTAGCGCGCGCCGTTAACTTCTATGGTGTCCTTAGCGACAAGTTTTCCATGGCCCTCAATAAAGGTGATGTTCCGTGATTTAACTAGACCTTGCAAGCCCTTATGTAACTTTGAAACGACGCCATCTTTGTAGGCATTTACGCCGGTCATATCTATAGAGTTAAAAGTTGCGTTTACACCGAAGTGGCTCGCATCGCGTGCGCCATCTGCAATCTCACCAGCATGGAGCAGAGCCTTAGTTGGGATACACCCGCGGTGAAGACAAGTTCCGCCTAATTTATCTGCCTCGATCAGCGCCACGGATAGTCCGAGTTGAGCACCACGGAGCGCAGCTGCGTAACCGCCGCTGCCGCCGCCTAAAACTACGAGATCAAAGTTAGACACGTCTGCTGACTCCTTCATCACCCCAGCGCCACGAAGCGCCTTGGCTATTACCTATCTTGCCAGTTTTAGCGCCCGATTACGAAATTGCGGCAGATTCAGCAAGGGCCACCAGTGAGCGCAGAGCAACTCCAGTGCCACCAACTGGCGTATAGCCATATGGATCGCCTTCGTTATAGGCCGGACCTGCGATATCGAGATGTAACCAAGGTAACTCAGGTGCGATGAACTCCTTTAGGAAGAGGCCGGCGACCATCATTCCGCCCATACGTTCACCGATATTTGCCATGTCAGCTACTGGTGAATCAAGAGATGCGCGAAGTTCGACAGGAAGTGGCATTGGCCAGAATGCTTCACCCACTTCTTTTGTTATTGCAAAGAAGTGATCGCTAAATTCTTGGTTGTTGGTCATGATCGCACTTGTTCGTGTACCAAGTGCGACAACTTGAGCACCGGTGAGAGTTGCAACGTCAACTATTCCGTCGAGATCTTTATTCTCTTGCGCCTTCACAAGTGCGTCACCAAGGACTAAACGTCCTTCCGCATCTGGGTTTAATACCTCAATAGTTTTCCCGCCGTACATAGTGATTATGTCGCTTGGACGAGTTGCGTTATCGCTGACCATATTTTCGGCAAGAGGTGCGTAACAATCGATAGCGATTGGCAACTTAAGAAGTGCGATTGCGATAGTTGCTGCGCAAACAGCGGCAGCTCCCGACATATCGGATTTCATCGCCTCCATTCCGGCGGCTGGCTTAAGCGCTAAGCCACCTGTGTCGAAGGTGATTCCCTTACCTACGTAGGCGTAGGTTTTGCGCGCCTTAGCCTTAACTGGGCGATATGAAATTTGAAGTAGACGTTGTGAATTTGCAGAACCTTGTCCGACTGCGGTAATTCCGCCATATCCCTTTGCTTTCAACTGTGAATCCGTCATTATCGAAACCTTCAAGCCGGCTGCGGCACCGCCTGCTTTCTTAACGATTTCAGTAAAAGTCTTACAGAACGAGTCTGGAGTTAAGTGACTTGGGGGAGTGTTGATTAGATCGCGAACTATTGCTGTGTAATCACCGATTAGCGATGCTCGCTTAACCGCTGCCTTTGCCTTTGGATCTTGGGCAAGTACGGAGTGAACAGTCACCGACTTAAGACTGGGGCGGCGATCACCAAGTGAATCAACTCTAAATTTATTAAAGACATATGCACCCAATAGCGCGCCCTCTGCAACAGCTCCGACCGAAGTTGCCTTCTTTGCGGGAAGTGAGAAGGTGGCGCTAGAACTTCCGGCTAGCGCTCGAGCTGCCGCACCTGCTGCGCGGCGCAGAGTCTCATCTTCAAAGGTGGCCTTATGTTCGCCAAGTCCAGTAAATATCAAGAGACGCGTGCTAGTTCCAGGGATTTTAATTACTTCATCAGCCTTGCCAGTCGCACCCATATCGGCCAGGGTTGCCAAAATCTTCTTTGTATCGAGTGCAATATCGCCACTTTCAATTGTCAGCGATGACTTGCTCTTCTTATGTGATAGCCCGACTACCAAAATCTCATCTTTGATGATTCCATCAGAGAGGTGGATCGTTGTCATTTAAGACTCCTTAAGAAGTTTCTTTAATCGAGGTGGACCGCTATTGAGCGATGGCTCTTATCTGGTGGCGATGCTCGGGTAAGTGTAAGTTGTCTACATGAAAAATTCACCACTTGCCGAAAAACATCTTGCACTTAACGCAAAGATGGCCGATTTCGGCGGTTGGTTGATGCCTATTGAGTACCCAGCATCGGGCGTAATCGCCGAACACACCGCCGTTCGGGAGCGAGTTGGGATATTTGATGTATCTCACCTCGGCAAAGTCAGCGTGATTGGCGATGGGGCGCTGGAATTTCTCAACTCTGTCTTTACCAATGATTTAAATCGAATTACCGATGGACAGGCCCAGTACACCCTTCATTGCAACTCTGCAGGTGGAGTTATCGATGATCTGATCGTTTATCGGAACAGTCCTTCTGATCTATTTCTGATTCCTAACGCGTCCAACACATCAGATGTGGTCGCTGCCCTCATGACTGCTGTGCCAACTGGAATCACGATTACAAATCTCCACGAGAAATTTGCAGTCATCGCGGTGCAAGGCCCGAAATCTAAGGCGGTTATTGAGTTCCTTGGTTTAAATCCTGCGATGGATTACATGGCCTTTGAACATGTGCAAATTTCTGGTCGTCCCGCAATTTTATGTCGCACTGGTTACACCGGCGAACATGGGTATGAAATTCTCCCAAGTTGGAGCGATGCTGGAGCGGTTTGGGATTCTCTAGTCGAAGCAATTAAGCCATACGACGGATTGATCTGTGGTTTAGGTGCCCGCGATACCTTGCGCACCGAAATGGGATACCCACTTCATGGACATGAGTTAACACTTCAAATAACTCCAGTTCAGGCATCGGCCTCTTGGGCTATTGGTTGGGATAAGCCAACTTTCAGTGGAGCGAAGTCTCTGTCTGAGCAACGTGAGGCAAAAGAGCACACCAAGTTACGCGCCTTGGTAAGCCAGGATCGTGGCATCCCGCGCGCCGGGATGCAGATAAAGAATTCAAAGGGCGATTTTGTGGGTGAAGTAACTAGCGGTACTTTCTCGCCAACCTTAAAAAAGGGAATTGCCTTAGCTTTGGTCAACCCCGAATACAAAGTTGGCGATGAGTTAATTATCGATGTTCGTGGAAGAGATAGCGTTGCAGTTATTACGAAACTACCGCTGGTCACTTCAAACGTGCGCTGAACTCAACAGGTGTTAAGAAGGCAGCCTTAGTGCTTGTTCTACGCAGCGCCGATAGAACAGCTGGCGCAGTAATAACAATTAGCGTTGAAGTTAAAACCGCTCTTGGAATATCCCACGCCATTGAAGATAGAAAGTGAAAGGTTATAAACCTATTTAAGTTCTCTAAGATCGGCGCCCCTGGTTGAAAAGAAAGTTGGGTATCTCCACCTAAGGCCCACGGCCAGAACTGCAGATCCATCAGTAGACCGAAGATCAGCGAAGCGAGAATTGCGATAAATACCAATAAGAAGATTTCTGCACGCCCCTTGATCCTTGCGGGAAAAGAACCTGCAAAAAGACCAACCAAGCCGGCTGCAA
>JBIIUL010000083.1:0-4921 GCA_044340015.1 Candidatus Planktophila sp. | reverse complement strand
AGAAGCATCAGGTGATCTGTATGCAAATGGCTTTACTACCTTCCGTAAAGTGACACTGCCATTATCAATGCCAGGTGTTGTCGCCGGAACGCTGCTCACATTTATTCCAGCAGCTGGTGACTATGTAAATGCGGCGATCTTGGGCAGTCCAAATACCAAGATGATCGGTAACGTAATTGAATCTCGTTACTTCAAGGTTGTTGATTACCCAACTGCTGCCGCGCTTTCATTTACCTTAATGGCGGCGATCTTGATATTAGTGACGCTCTATATCCGTAAGGCCGGAACGGAGGAGTTAGTATGAGCAAGAAGATCGCTGAAGCAACTGCTCCAACTATTTCTCCGGTGGTTAGATTCCAGCGTTGGTTTGGTCGTAATTTAATCCGTGTTTATATGTTCTTGGCCTTTACTTATCTCTTTATTCCAGTTGCCTACACCTTTGCATTTTCATTTAACGATTCCGGAAAGAGTAACCTGGTCTGGAAGGGCTTCACCCTCGGTAATTGGCAGAACCCTTGTGGCGCACCTGAAGTCTGTAACGCTCTTGCAAATTCGATCAAGATTGGCTTGCTGGCAACTATCTTCTCAACGATCTTAGGGACGATGATTGCATTTGCAATCGGTCGCCATAAATTTAGAGGTCGATCAACTTCAAACCTTTTAATTTTCTTACCGATGGCAACTCCTGAAATTGTCCTTGGTGCATCGTTGCTATCTCTGTTCCTGGTATTTCAAATCAATCCAGGGTTCTGGCCAACAGTTATCGCGCACGTTGTTTTCTGTATCTCCTTCGTTGTAGTTACAGTGAAAGCACGTATTGCCAGCCTCGATCCGCGCCTTGAACAAGCGGCAATGGATTTATATGCCAACGAATTTCAAACTTTCCGCCGCGTCACATTTCCGTTGGTAGCACCTGGTATTGCCGGAGCTGCGCTACTGGCCTTTAGCCTCTCATTCGATGATTTCATTATTACCAACTTCAACTCAGGGACTGTTATAACTTTTCCCAAGTTCGTTTACACCGCGGCGGCTCGCGGAATCCCGGCGCAAGCAAATGTAATTGCTTCAAGCATGTTCTTTCTTGCGCTTGCGATAGTTCTGGCGGGTCAGATAGTAAATCGCCGTAAAGCCCGCTAATATAAAGCCGTATCTATAACGAACCACAGGTTGTAAATCAGGAAACCTGCGTTATGGGGTTGGACTCCGGAGGACCCGGGACAACTACTAGTAGTAATTGAAGAGGTGATTTCCGGGCACTCCCGGAAAAAGCGATGGCTACCATCGATCCTTCTATTCTTAAACATTTATCGCAGATGCAACCGCAGCTTTATTGGTTGGATGAAGACCCGTTAGAACCTCTGCCACATCCAACTCTGATCGGCGATGTGACATCAGATTTGTGCATTGTCGGTGCCGGTTACACGGGTCTCTGGGCTGCGCTACTAGCAAAGGAAGCAAACCCAGATCGCGAAGTTGTAGTTGTCGAACAACGCGAAACGGGAGCGGGTGCTTCCGGTCGAAACGGTGGTTTCTGCAGTTATTCGCTCACCCATGGATTCATGAATGGGTATAGCCGATTTAAAGATGAAATGGCTGTGATTGAAAAACTCGGCCGTGAGAATCTAGATGCGATCGAAGCTACGATTTTAAAATATGGAATTGAATGTGATTTCGAATGGAACGGCGAAATGCGCGTTGCAGTTGAAGATTGGCAGTTAAAGGGCCTTAAGGAAGAAGCTGATCTCCGCAATTCATTTGGTGACAACGTGGAACTGCTTAATCAAGAGCAAGTTCAGGCGCGAATCAAATCACCAATTTACAAAGGCGCCCTCTGGGACCCAGATGGAACTGCGCTAGTAGATCCAGCGAGATTGGTTTGGGGGCTGGAGCGAGCATGTATCCGCCTGGGCGTAAAAATATTTGAGAATTCACACGTTGATCGTTTAGAGCGAACCAAGAACGGCATGATCGTTCACACTCCATATGGAAGCGTTTATGCGACAAAAGTTGCACTGGCGACAAATGTATTTAAGTCACTGATTAAGCGCGCGCATAAATATGTCGTCCCCGTCTATGACTTCCAACTGGTAACTGAACCTTTGACCGCTGAACAACTCGAATCAATCGGATGGAAAGATCGTGAAGGTCTATCTGATGCTGGAAATCAGTTCCATTACTATCGCATGACGAAAGATAATGAGATTCTTTGGGGTGGGTATGACGCGATCTATAACTTCCGCGGAAAAGTCCGTCAGGAATACGAAACTGATGCCGAGACTTATGCGCATTTAGCCGAAGCATTTCTCGAAACATTTCCGCAGCTAAAGGGAATTAAATTCACCCATGGCTGGGGTGGTGCAATTGATACCTGCTCGCGTTTCTCGCCTTTCTGGGGAACTGCTTATAGCGGTCGAGTTGCGTATGTATTGGGCTTCACAGGTTTAGGTGTTGGCTCCACACGCTTCGGTGCTCAAGTTATGTTAGATCTTCTAGATGGTTTGGATAATGAAAGAACCAAACTGCGCATGGTCCGTAAGAAACCAATGCCATTTCCACCTGAGCCATTTAAATTCATCTTTATTCGCCTGACGCAATGGTCTATCAATAAGGCTGACGAAAATGGCGGAAAGCGCAATCTTTGGCTCAAATTGCTAGATTCGCTGGGCCTAGGTTTCGATTCTTAATCATTAGCAACTATCCTTAACCAATGGCAAACCACGGCAATATGTATGGACCAAGTTTTACATTTCTTGGCATCCCGCAGTGCGATCTAGATGATCCAAAGTCGTACGCCGATGCCGATGTAATCATCGTTGGCGCACCAATTGATTCTGGAACTTCGCATCGCTCTGGCGCCAAGTTTGGTCCACAGGCTATTCGCGGCGGAGATTACTTGCCACATGATGCAGAACGTCCACATCTGGCACTGCGCATCGATGCGCTAAAGGCGCTAAAGGTTTATGACGCTGGCGATTTGATGATGCCACCTGGAGATCTAGTTGCATCACTTAAGGTTTTGGAAGAAGCAACTGAAAAGATTTCGCGCGCTGGAAAGATCCCGGTAATTCTTGGCGGAGACCACTCGATCGCATCAGCAGATGTTGCAGGAATTGCAAAGCATCGTGGCCTCGGCAAAATTTCCATGATCCACTTCGATGCTCACGCTGACACAGGTGAAGATCAATTTGGTGCGCTGATCGGCCACGGAACTCCGATGCGCCGCTTAATTGAATCAGGACATGTACGTGGTGATCGCTTCCTGCAACTTGGGCTTCGCGGATATTGGCCAGATGACAAGACTTTAAATTGGATGCGCGATCAAGGTATGCGCTCATACGAGATGACTGAAATTCATCATCGTGGACTAAATAAAGTCCTCGATGAATCTTTCGCAACGCTTACCGATGGATGCGATGGTGTCTTTCTTTCCGTTGATATCGATGTAGTTGATCCAGGTATGGCACCAGGCACCGGAACTCCCGAGCCAGGTGGAATGACCAGCCGTGAACTTCTTGAAGCAGTGCGTCGTATCTGTCTAGAACTTCCCGTTGTCGGAATTGATGTCGTTGAAGTGGCACCGCCATTTGATAGCGCTGATATCACTGCAATCCTTGCCAACCGCGTGGTACTTGAAGCGCTGTCTGCGATCGCAAAACGTCGTAGCGGAACTCCGTATTCACCAACGCAAAATCTTCTCGATCGATAGTTAATTGGTAGCAGCAGTGAAAGATTTAGTAATCCTTGGCTCTACGGGATCTATTGGTGTGCAGGCTCTAGAAATAGTTGAGGCCAATCCATCGCTATTTCGAGTTGTTGCCCTAACTGCAGCGGGGAGCAATACCGAACTTTTAATTGCCCAAGCAAAGAAATTTAACGTTCCGGTTATCGGCGTAACTAAGAACGCAGATCAGATAAAAGCCGCGCTCCCAAATTCAACGGTAATTGATGGACCGCTGGCATCTACTGAAATAGCGGCAATTACCTGTGATGTAGTTTTAAATGGCATAACTGGCTCAATTGGTTTAGGCCCAACTTTGGCAGCACTTCGCGTAGGAAATCGCGTCGCCCTAGCCAATAAAGAATCACTTGTAGCGGGTGGAGATTTAGTTATCTCTCTTGCAAAGCCTGACCAACTATTGCCGGTTGATTCTGAGCATTCGGCTCTCTGGCAATCACTTATGGGTGGCAAGAAATCCGAAGTTTCCAAGTTAGTTCTCACCGCAAGTGGAGGCCCATTTCGCGACCGCACTGATTTATCTACGATCACTGTCGCAGAAGCGCTTAATCATCCAACTTGGTCGATGGGGCCTGTAGTAACGATTAACTCTGCAACGCTTGTAAATAAAGGCCTTGAGATAATTGAAGCTCATTATCTCTTTGCGATTCCTTACTCACAAATTGAAGCAGTTATTCATCCGCAATCAGTTGTGCACTCAATGGTCGAGTACGTAGATGGTTCAACAATTGCCCAAGCATCGCCTCCAAATATGAAGGGGCCAATCTCTTTCGCAATTAACTATCCAGATCGCGTAAAGGCGGCAACTGCGCCAATTGATTGGACGCAATCTCATACCTGGACATTTGCACCGATTGATAACGAACGCTTTCCAGCAATTGATTTGGCGCGACGTTGTGGCGCACTCGGTGGCGGACTGCCTGCGATTTTTAACGCGGCAAACGAGGTCTGCGTTGCCTCATTTATCTCAGGAGCGATTGGCTTTACATCGATCGTAGAAACAGTTGAGGAAGTTGTCCAGAAACTCGGTGGAAAATCGGCAAGCGCCCCGCGTGATCTAGCTGATGTCAGTGCCATCGAAGATGATGCGCGAGCAATCGCAACAGAACTTCTTCAGAAAGTAGCTCGTTAATGGAAATCATCGGAATTCTCGCCTTTATCTTTGCCCTGCTCTTCTCTGTAATG
>JBIIUL010000082.1:0-4974 GCA_044340015.1 Candidatus Planktophila sp. | reverse complement strand
ACTAAATTAGCCCTACCCCGCGGAATTTATGCGCTAATTAGGCGTAAGACTCGATCGGTGCACAAGAGCAGACCAGATTTCGATCGCCGTAAGCGCCATCAATACGACCAACGCTCGGCCAGTACTTTCCGGCAGTTCCAATTAGCTCCCCGCTTATAAGGCCGCTGGCAGGCGCTGGGAAGGCTCCCATTTCGCGTGAATAGCGACGATCCCACTGGCTATCTACAACAGCGCCAGCTGTATGTGGTGCATGACGAAGCGCTGAATCTTCTACTGCAATAGCACCAACAGTTATCTCGGAAATCTCACGGTGGATCTCAACCATGGCGTTGATAAAGCGATCCATTTCACGGACATCTTCAGATTCAGTTGGCTCAATCATTAAAGTGCCAGGAACTGGGAAGCTCATAGTTGGCGCGTGGAATCCAAAATCCATCAAACGCTTTGCGATGTCATCAACAGTTACACCGCTGACCTTAGTGATTTCACGGAGATCCAAGATGCATTCGTGAGCGATTAGCCCGCCTTCACCTGTATACAAAATTGGATAGTACGGCGCTAACTTCTTCGCCATGTAATTAGCGGACAAGATCGCGACTTGGGTCGCATGGGTTAGCCCTGCTCCCCCCATCATTCGGATGTAACTCCAAGAGATCGGCAAGATACTTGCTGAACCAAATGGCGCAGCAGAAATTGGACCAGGCCCTGTTGCTGGTCCTGCAGTTTCATCGAGTGGATGATTTGGCAAGAACGGTGCTAAATGCGCACGTGCAATAACTGGACCAACGCCCGGTCCCCCACCGCCATGTGGAATGCAGAAAGTTTTGTGAAGATTTAAATGGGAAACATCTGCGCCAAACTTTCCAGGTTGAGCAAGACCAACTAAAGCGTTTAAATTCGCACCATCGACGTAGACCTGTCCACCAGCAGTATGAACTAACTCGCAGATTTCACCGATCGCTGATTCGAATACGCCATGCGTAGATGGGTAAGTCACCATTAGCGCTGCCAGGTTTGCACCGTGATCTGCGATCTTCTCTTTGATATCTGCAACTGAAACGTTTCCGAGTTCATCGCATGAGACAACGACAACCTGCATACCCGCCATTACGGCACTTGCGGCATTTGTGCCGTGAGCGCTCGATGGAATCAAGCAGATAGTGCGATGGTTATCACCGCGCGAATCATGGTAATTGCGGATTGCGAGCAACCCAGCGAATTCTCCTTGGCTACCCGCATTTGGTTGCAGAGAAACTGCGTCGTAGCCGGTGATCGCAACTAACCAATCAGAGAGCTCACTAATCATTCGGCGCGATCCGGCGCTCTGGTTGGCGGGTGAGAATGGGTGCAGCGTTGAGAATTCAGGCCAAGTAACCGCTTCCATTTCAGTTGCCGCGTTTAACTTCATAGTGCAGGAACCAAGCGGAATCATCGTGCGATCTAACGCTAGGTCACGGTCTGAGAGCGTGCGCAAGTAACGCATCATCGAAGTCTCGGAGTGATAAGTATTAAAGACCGGATGTGCCAGGTAAGAGCTTTCTCTAACCGCAAAGGCTGGAAGTCCACTCCCCTGCGCCGTGAGATCAACTGAGATACCAAAGATCTTTGCTAATTGGTTTAAGAGTTCAACTGTGGTTGTTTCATCGAAAGAGACACCCACTTGGGTCTGGGAAATCTTGCGCAAGTTAATCTTTGACTCTTCGGCGCTCTTAATTAACTTATCGGCTGAATCCACGTCGATCGTTAACGTGTCAAAGTAACTCTCGTTCGCAATCTTGTAGCCCTTAACTTTCAAAGCACTCGCGAAGATATGTGTCAGGCTGTGAACGCGGTTTGCGATCTTCTTTAGGCCAACCGGGCCATGCCACATCGCGTAGAAGGCGCTCATATTCGCAAGGAGAACTTGGGCGGTACAAATATTGCTAGTGGCTTTATCGCGGCGGATATGTTGTTCGCGAGTCTGCAGCGCTAAACGAAACGCTGGATTGCCATGAACATCAACGCTCTGCCCAATTAAGCGACCGGGAAGTGATCGCTCTAAACCAGCGCGCACTGACATAAAACCGGCATGTGGTCCACCAAATCCCATCGGAACTCCGAAGCGCTGTGCGCTACCAACAGCAACATCTGCGCCCCACTCCCCCGGAGCTTTCAATAAGGTGAGAGCTAAGAGGTCTGTTGCTGCAATTAAATAAGCGTCTTTACTATGAATGACTTCTGCTAAATCTGAATAATCTTTAATTTCGCCAAAAGTATTTGGATATTGAACGAGAACACCGAAGTATTCGATGCTAGCAATATCAGCGCTGGAGTTGATATCTACTTCAACAACTTTGATACCCAGTGGCTTAGCGCGAGTAACAACGACGGCTTTACTCTGTGGGTGAAGTGATGAATCGATTACAAATACCGCATCGTCTGATCCCTTGAAATTGCGGCGGGCTAGCGTCATAGCTTCAGCTGCGGCAGTACCTTCATCGAGCATCGATGCATTAGCAATAGTTAAGCCGGTTAGATCGCAGACCACGGTTTGAAAGGCAAAGAGCGCTTCTAATCGTCCTTGCGAAATTTCTGGTTGGTACGGTGTGTAAGCGGTATACCAGGCCGGATTTTCTAAAACGTTTCTTTTAATCACCGCAGGTGTAACCGTTCCGTAGTATCCAGTTCCGATAAGTGATGTAAAAACTTCATTCTCTGAAGCCATTTGGCGCAGCAATTTGATCGCTTCAACTTCGGTAACCGCACTTGGTAGATGCTTTTCTAACGGTTCTTTCATCGCAATTGCAGATGGAACTACTGCGGAGATGAATGAATCGAGTGATTTAAACCCAAGCTGCTCAAGCATCGCAACTTCATTTGCGTGCGTTGGACCTATGTGGCGATCAACAAATGCGCCATGTTCTAAAGTCAAAGCAACTCCCCCGATTAAGTTCCTAACTATCTAGCTAGCAACATATTGGGGAAGAATATGTCCTTTAAGCGCCTTTCGCCTTTCGACGTAATGAGAGCTCGTCGTTACTTTCACCACCTGCTGTAACAATCTCGCCATTGAACTCGCCTTGCAGCGTTGCCAATGAACCCTCAACCTCATGCCAAACCTTACCCACTGCGATACCGAAAACGCCTTGACCGCCTTGCAGTAAGTCGATGATTTCATCTGGGCTTGCGCATTCGTAGATTGATGCGCCATCGCTCATCAGGGTAATACTTTCTAACTCGGTAACTCCGCGGCTGCGTAAGTGATTTACGGCAGTGCGAATATTTTGTAGAGATACACCTGCATCCAATAAACGCTTAACGATCTTTAAAACAAGAATGTCGCGGAAACCATAGAGACGGGCTGTTCCCGAACCGCTTGCAGTGCGAACACTTGGTTCAAGCAAACCGGTACGTGCCCAATAATCTAATTGGCGATAAGAAATTCCAGCGGCTGAACATGCTGTGGCGCCGCGGTATCCGATTTCATTCTGGCCATCGTGCGTAACTGGGGAGGTCACGTCGTTCTCGATTCTGCTCGGGGAAGCTTGGATGGGTTTCTCTTCTGGGCTAAGGCTACGAGCGAAGAGAGCTGTAAACAACGACCGACACGAGGCAAACCTCAAGTAGAGGGTGAGACTTCTGGCCCCTACCCTGCAAAGTCCTCCGGGTTGATCTGATCGAGGAATTCACGGAATCGCTCTAAATCTAGGTCGGTCGCCGCGCCCTCTTTGGCTCCGGTTATATCTTCCACGCCCTCGACTTCCAGGAGGCGTTCTGGGATATCAATGCCGACCAGATCCAGAAGGTCCGAGTCAGCCAAGATATTGCTCTTGGTGCGAAGTGCGATCGCGATTGCATCTGACGGTCTAGCTGACACCTTTAGCAATGCTGATTGGCTATCGCGGATCTGAATCTCGGCGTAGAAGATTCCATCCTTTAATTCGGTGATGTGAACCGCGGTCATTGTTAGATCTGCGACTTCTAGAAGGTTGGCGATCAGATCGTGGGTCAGTGGGCGTTGCGCCGCCATTCCTTGCTGAGCAAAAGCGATCGCAGTTGCTTCGACAGCTCCTACCCAGATCGGCAAGAAACGTGAACCTTCGATCTCTTTCAATAAAACGATCGGCTGATTAGAGGGCATCTCAATGCGAACGCCAACGACTTCCATATTTACCAACATCAGATCGCCTTACCTGCCCCGAACAATTACTGGCGCGGGCGATTAAGACCGGCGCGAACTAGCCCGGCATGTAAACGAATTGAGAGCGATGCGATCTGCTTCTGAACTTCTTCAGCGCGCGCCTTTGAGTCCGAAGACTTCTGGCGGTTAATCGGAGTGATCACTTGTTCGATCAAACCGATCTCGCGATCTGCGGCAGATTTGAAGGAGCGCAGGTGGCGCGCTTCGATTCCAAATCCAGCCATCTCAGCGACTGCCTTGGCAACAGCTAGCGCATCGGCATCGTAATGACGACCGCGTAGCGCGATAAATCCGTATGACTCGAGTTCTACTAGCTGATCATCAACAAGGCCGCTTGCCTTAAGCAACTCTTCGCGAGATAGACGTAGATCCGAAGATGCACCGAATGATTCAGGTGACGCTGAGTTATCAACGGTTGTCAGAGTTGGACGAGGGGATGCAACTCCTCCAGCAGGAGCAGGATCTAGACCACGATCAAGGGCTTCTAAATTCTCTTTAATGACGCGAAGTGGAAGGTACTGATCTCGCTGCAAGAGCAGAACATAGCGAAGACGATCCAGGTCTGCAGCAGTGAATTTGCGGTATCCCGAAGGCGTTCTCTGGGGTTCGATCAAGCCTTCAGATTCAAGGAAGCGGATCTTAGAGATCGTTATATCCGGAAAATCTCCACGGAGCTTTGTTAATACTTCCCCGATACTCAAATACGCGCGTGCTGGAACGCTCACGTTAATCTCCCCTACTGCTAGTTAAGCGGTTGATAAATTCTCTGTAAAACTTTTACTTCTATTTAACTT
>JBIIUL010000081.1:0-5214 GCA_044340015.1 Candidatus Planktophila sp. | reverse complement strand
GCCTTGCCAATCATGCGGATTCTTTATTCCAATCGCAGGTTCACTACGCGCATCATTTGGCGTATGTGCAAATGCGATCGCTCCAGATGATGCCCGCGTAGTTTCAGTCGATCACGGCTGCGGCGCGCACTCTGAGGCCACGCTCCCTAATTAATGGGGGTTCCCGCCCCTCTTTGCTTGCGATAAACTTTGACCCTGCCCGCATCCCCGCGGCTACACGAGTACTGAAATTCTTATAAGGAGAACGCCATGCCTACAGGTCGCGTTAAATGGTTTAGCCTCGAAAAGGGTTTCGGATTTATCTCAAATGATGAAGGCGAAGATGTTTATCTTGCTGCATCATCACTTCCAGAAGGCGTTCCTTCGGTAAAGCCTGGCACAAAGGTTGAATTCAGCATCATCGATAGCCGTAAAGGTCCACAAGCGATGTCAATTCATATCGTTGAAGCACCGGTCTCACTCGCGGAAAATTCACGAGTCAATAACGATGACCTTGCTGCGATGATCGAAGACACAATTAAGATTTTGGATAAAGTCGGAAATGGTTTGCGCCATGGACGTCATCCATCTGGCACCGATGCAGAGCGCCTTGGTCGCGTTCTACGCGGTATTGCTAGCCAGCTAGAAGCTTAAACTTCTGATCTAAATGCCGCTGCGCGCTGCGCGGCGCTTTGAGTAACGAATTCCCCATGCACCAAGTGCTGCACCTACAAGGCATGTCCAAATCAATTTGCTATCTGCACCCGTGATCAAAAAATAAAAACCAGCGATAACCCACGCAACGGTGCCAAAAGTGATTAGAGTTACGACAGAGTTAATCTCTGATTTACCATTTGATTCATTCACTGAACTCACGAAAGAAGCATACAAGCGATGGCGGTAAAAGCAGACGGTAATTGGCGTTCTTTTCGCCACCGTAATTACCGAATTCTCTTTCCCGCAAATGCCGCTTCCAATATTGGCACTTGGGCACAGCGCATCGCTCAAGATTGGTTGATCTTGCAATTAACCGGTAACAGTGGCACTTATCTTGGACTCATAACTGCAGTTCAATTTGCACCAGTCCTCTTCTTCTCTCTTCATGGCGGCGTTCTCGCTGATCGAGTTAATAAACGTAAGTTATTGATTGCAACTAACTTTATTGGTGCGCTCTCCTCACTTGGCCTAGGTCTCTTGGTTTTGATCGGTCATGTGCAAATTTGGCACGTTTTCTTCTTTGCCCTAACCCTTGGCATTTCATCTGCCCTGGATGCTCCAATTCGCCAATCCTTCACTTCAGAGATCGTCGGTCATTCGGATATCGCGAATGCGGTTAGCCTAAACTCCGCGAATTTCAATGCAGGGCGCTTAATTGGTCCCGCACTATCAGGATTTCTTATCGCACGTTTTGACACCGGACCGTCATTTCTCATCAACTCACTTACCTATGTATTTGTCATATTCGCATTAATGCGAATGCGCGAATCCGAGTTTTTCTTCTTAGATAAAAAAGAAACACTCGGAACGATCCGAGAAGGCGTTAATTACGCGCTTGCTCGCCCTGATTTATATGTTGTAATGATGATTGTCTTCTTCATTGCAACCTTCGGCTTAAATAACCAGATCTTTAACGCACTTATGGCAACCACAGAATTCGGTAAAGGCCCAGCTTCTTTTGGATTACTAGGAACCTACCTAGCGATCGGTTCGCTATCTGGCGCTCTATTTTCTGCGCGTCTAGAAAGATTTCGTCGAACGACATTTGTTATCAAATCCGGAGTTGTTTTCTCAACCGGGGTAATTATCCTCTCAATGGCGCCAACCTTTACCTGGTATGCAATCTGGTTACCATTTGTTGGCTTTAGCGCGCTTACTTTGCTAATTACCGCTAATTCACTCGTTCAGATTAATTCGGATCCTGCTATTCGCGGTCGAGTTAGCGGTATTTACTTACTGATCTTTATGGGCGGCACCCCATTTGGTTCGCCGCTTATTGGATGGTCCGCTGAAATTATTGGGATTCGCCAAACTATTGCACTATGTGGAGCCATCTCGCTTACTGCCTGCCTAACAATTTGGGTGCTTTTTAGAAATAAAGTTAAGGTTCCGAAAGATATTTCAGTTGAAGGCGTACTACCCGCCACCTATGACGATCAACGCTAACAAACTGATAAGCGTCAAAATAGTGATTAATCGGCGAGTGCGGTAGTTCATTTAAATCTTATTTTCGCCAAGATGCTTAGATGGTGAAAGCGCCACCATAAGAAAACCAAGTGCGATAAGCACCGGAACCATGATGTATGCCCGTGAAATACCGAAGTTATCGCCCAAGATTCCGAGCAATAGCGGTGAGCAGGCAATAGCAATACCTGCTGCGATAGAGCTCTTGCCGATCGCAAGATCTGGACGGCCTTCGCTGAAGGCGACCATACGCAAGGTAAATAGCGGGAACTGAACTGAAATTCCAAGTCCAACAAAGAATAAAGTGATCAAACAGAGCGCTAGATTGTGTGAAGACCAGAAGAATCCAAAGGCTACAAATTGCAAGATGAGTGCGATCTTTAACTGCTCATCAGCATGGAAGCGCTTTAGGACGCGGCCGGCATACCAACGGCCAGTACCAACACCTGTACCAAAGGCAATTACAGCAAGAGTTGAGATCGCCGCACTGGCATCAGTGCGATCGCTAATTAAAGATGCGGACCAGAAAGATGTTGCAAACTCTGCGCTGATCGAGATAAAGAATCCAATAAATGAGAACCAAAATCCACGGGATAGTTTTCCGCGCTGTGGACCATCTTCATCTGGGGTATGTGAATCTGGTTCAAATTTCCGGCCCTTGATAAAGAGCGCCAAGATAAAGGGAATAGTTATAAGTAAGCCCAAGCGCCATTCTTCACGAACGATATTTGCCGTTGTTCCAATCACAAAGTTTCCAGTTACAAAACCTGCAATTGCCACCGCGTTGATCTGTGCCACAGCGGTGTGCGAACGCTCGGCGAAGGCATGAGATCCGGCGGTATTGACATTGTTAATTACAACTGAAATTCCCCAACCTGCAATCAGAGTTGCGAGCAGGGTTAGTTGTACTGGGGGAGCAAAGACGAAAAATACGATACCGATTGAAAAAACTGTTAAGCCGATCCAAGTTGTATTGGAGCGACCGAAGCGGTGGACTAACTTTGAATTCATTCCGCCGGCGACAATTGCGGCAACGCCCATTGCGGTTCCGTGAAGTCCGGCAACGCCAAGTGATGTGCCTTGATCTTCGCGAAGTAGCGCTTGAGATGGACCGAATCCACCAGTAAAGAAGTTAACTGTCGCTACTTGAAGTGCGAGCAGCCAGAACTGCCCGTTACGCTGAAATGTCTTTGGCATCTTTTATTAAATGGGCTTTATAACGCTGCTACAACGAAATCGATTGAGGCAGTTAGCGCATCAATATCACTTGGATCAACGGCCGGGAACATACCGATACGAAGTTGGTTCTTACCTAGCTTGCGATATGGCTCGGTATCAACGATTCCGTTGGCGCGAAGCGCTGCAGCAACTGCAGTTGCATCAATTGACTCATCAAAGTTAATGGTTCCTACAACATTAGATCGCATCGCAGGATCAGTAACGAATGGAGTTGTATAAGAAGTCTTTTCCGCCCATGAGTACAACTTCGCTGCGGATTCTGCGCTACGACCAGCTGCGAATTTAAGACCACCGTTGGAGTTCATCCATTCGATTTGATCGGCAAGCAACATCAAGGTAATCAGCGCTGGCGTGTTGTAAGTCTGATCAAGGCGAGAATTTTCAATCGCGATTCCGAGATCGAAGAACGCTGGTACCCAACGGCCACTTGCCTTGATTTTCTCAGCGCGCGCAATAGCGGCAGGACTCATAACGGCAAGCCAAAGTCCGCCATCCGATGCAAATGATTTCTGTGGTGCAAAGTAATAAGTATCAAATTCTTTAGCATCAACATGTAAGCCACCAGCGGCGCTGGTTGCATCAACAAGAACGAGCGCACCTTCTGTTCCGGCAGGGCGCTTGATTGGCATCGCAACGCCAGTAGAAGTTTCGTTATGGGTAAGTGCGTAAACATCTACGCCAGCTTCGGCAACTGCCTGTGGGTGTGAACCCGGCTCTGCCTTAATAACAGTTGGTTCGCCAAGGAATGGTGCTTCCTTTGCAGCAGATGCAAACTTTGAAGAAAATTCACCGAAAACTAAGTGCTGTGATTTGTTTTCAATAAGACCAAAGGTTGCGATATCCCAGAACGCCGTTGATCCGCCATTTCCGAGTACAACTTCATAGCCTTCTGGCAGTGTAAATAGTGAGTTAAGGCCTTCACGCACGCGATGCACGACGTTCTTAACTGGCTTCTGGCGGTGAGATGTTCCGAGAATCGAAGAACCAGATGCGCCGAGTGCAGCAAGTGCCTCAGGGCGAATCTTTGATGGACCACAACCAAAACGGCCATCACGTGGTTTGAGATTATCTGGGATCTTAATATCTGCGCTCATGGGCTAAGACTACGGGTAGTAGCGAGTGATCTCCCACTCGGTTTCGCTGTTAGCCCGCTCATAGCGCAAGCGATCGTGCAAGCGCGAGTAGCGACCTTGCCAGAATTCAATACTGATCGGCGTAACGCGATAGCCGCCCCAGTGTGGTGGCTTCGGAACAACGCTTCCTTCCGGCCATTTTTCAGAAGCCCCAGCAAAGCGTTGTTCAAGTTCTTCGCGCGATGAAAGCGGTGACGATTGCGCACTTGCCCATGCACCGATTTGGCTAGACCACGGACGCGATGCAAAGTATTCAGCAGATTCGCTTTCGGAAATCTTTTCGACAAATCCACTTATCGAAACTTGGCGCTCCATTGCATACCAAGGAAATAAAAGTGTGACTTGTGAATTTAGCTCCATCGCTTGCGCTTTGCGGGATGAGTAATTGGTAAAGAAGGTAAAGCCGCCTTCAGAAACATCCTTTAATAGAACGGTGCGCGTTGAGATATGTTCTTCTGGGCCCAAGGTTGAAAGCACCATAGCGTTGGCTTCGACGATGACCGCATTTGCGGCAGCCTCTTTCAACCAAGCGCTGAAGGCGGCGAATGGATCGGAAGGTAAATTCTCGAGTCCGACCTGGCCGTAAGAACGGCGCATGGCACGGATCGCTTCACGGTCTAGTTCACTCATAGATGTATCGAACCTCACTTTCACTTCCGCGTCATCTTCTAGGACTTTCTGG
>JBIIUL010000013.1:0-19491 GCA_044340015.1 Candidatus Planktophila sp. | reverse complement strand
TATCGCGAACATATTTGCCTGATTCAGCCTTGAAAGTTTGATAATCACCATCAAGGGTTTCATTCATAATCTTTACGAGTGCGCCTTCACGATCCTGGGCTAGAAGTGGATCCCAACCACGGCCCCAAACAACCTTGATCACATTCCAGCCTGCACCACCAAAGATTGATTCAAGTTCTTGAATGATTTTTCCATTTCCGCGAACCGGACCATCTAGACGTTGCAAATTACAGTTAATAACAAAAGTTAAATTGTCTAATTTTTCGCGTGTAGCTAAACCGATTGCACCCAAGGTATCTACTTCATCTACTTCACCATCGCCAAGGAATGCCCAAACATTTTGATCACTTGTGTCTTTGATTCCACGATTGTGCAAGTAGCGGTTGTAACGCGCTTGATAAATTGCATTCAGAGGTCCAATACCCATGGACACCGTTGGGAACTGCCAGAAGTCCGGCATCAAACGTGGGTGAGGGTAAGAAGAAAGTCCACCACCTTCATGTGACAGTTCTTGACGGAAACCATCTAGTTGGTTTTCAGTTAAGCGACCTTCAAGATATGCGCGTGCGTACATTCCAGGACTTGCATGTCCTTGGAAGAAAATCTGATCTCCGCCGCCTGGGTGATCTTGTCCGCGGAAGAAGTGGTTGAAACCAACTTCATAAAGCGCCGCAGATGATGCGTAAGTAGAAATATGTCCGCCGACTCCGATGCCGGGGCGCTGTGCGCGGTGCACCAACATCGCTGCGTTCCAACGAATGTAAGCGCGGATGCGACGCTCAATTGCCTCATCGCCAGGAAATGCTGGTTCGTTTTCTGGAGTAATGGTGTTGATGTAATCGGTATTGCGAAGTGCTGCAACGCCAATATTTTTTTCATGTGCGCGCTGGAGCAACTTCAAGATTAGGTAACGAGCGCGGACCGGGCCAGCGCCATTTAGCGCGGCATCGAAGGAGGCCTGCCATTCGGCGGTCTCACTGGGATCGATATCCACTAGCTGGTCGATGATCTGATCTGGGACGCCGAAGTTCTCGCTCATGGAGGTATTCTCGCGCTTACGCGGTAGTAGAGCAAAATCGAGCCGCTAAGCCCTTGTCAAAGCGCTCGCAATTCGGTGGACTTATCCCGTGGCAAAGGGGATGGGATTTGCTCAAGGAGAGATCGTCCTTGAAGTCGGCTACGACACTGATTGCGATGACGCGCTTCGCAAAGAGATCGCCGCCACAGTCGGAACAACATTTCTTGAAGGCACCGCTACTGAAGTTGTTGATGCAGTAATTCTCTGGTGGCGAGATGGAGATGGTGATCTCGTAGATGAGTTAATGGACGCGCTGACCTATTTAAGTGAGACCGGACCGATTTGGGTTTTAACTCCAAAGGTTGGTCGCGATGGACATGTCGAACCGAGTGATATTCAAGATGCCGCACCGATTGCTGGCATGAGCCAAACATCAACGCTTGCGGTCGCAAGCGATTGGACCGCAACTCGTCTAGTGGCGCGCAAGGCGGGCAAGCGATAAGTTTGGCGGCATGAGCCAAACACTTACTGGAATTTCTGTTGGATCGGTTGCACCTGACTTTGATTTAAAAGATCAGCACGGCGCCAAAGTTTCACTCTCATCATTTAAAGGAGATAAGAACGTCGTCGTTCTCTTTATTCCATTTGCATTTACCGGAACATGCACTGGCGAACTCTGCGCAATTCGTGATGACCTTGCGGCATTCCAAAATGATGATGTTCAGGTAATTGCGATCTCATGTGATTCTCCATTTACCCAAAAAGTATTTGCAGAACAAGAAGGATATAAGTTCCCAGTGCTTGCAGATTTCTGGCCACATGGCGCAGCTGCCAAGGCTTACGGAATCTTCAACGAAGATGTTGGTTGCGCAATGCGCGGCACATTTGTAATCGACAAGGCCGGCGTTGTTCGCTGGTCAGTCGTAAATGGCCTCGGCGATGCGCGTAATAACGGGGATTACAAGGCCGCAATCGCTGCTCTGTAGTTGAGGTAGTATTTGCCTCGCAGCAATAGGGTGCTTAGCTCAGTGGTAGAGCGTCTCGTTTACACCGAGAATGTCGGGGGTTCGAAACCCTCAGCGCCCACTTAAGTTATTTGCCGACGCGGCTATATTCACGAAGCAAGTAAGGAATCGCTTTTTCTCTATACCAGGTATCACTGTCGACACCATAGATATCATTGAAGGAAAGGCGCCAATCTTTATCAAGAGCGAAGGCGCGCCAAAAATCCATCATTTTGCTGAAGCCGTGGTCTGACATTAACAACTCAGACATTAGAAGCCCGCTTCCATAAGCAAAGCGGTAAAGGTAATCACACCCTCCTTGGAAATTACCTTCTAAGTTCTTTAAATGGGTAAACCATTCATTTTCATTAAAAGCTCGGAGTTCAACTCCGCTCTTCCCCCTCATATAGTTATTCATATCGACTCTCTTTGCGGAGTTGTACGCACCAGCACCATACTTTTCGGCAACGATGAAGTTTCCAAAAAGATTTGCACTTCCTTCACGCAACCAGCAAGGCATTTTTTGAGTTTGATTTTTGGTTAAATATTGTTGGACTATATGAACATTTTCGTGCGGTAAAAATGAATCATCACGACTCGCAAGTGAAGAGTGACGGAGTATCGATAAATGACTGCTATCAGATTGAGATGGAACCGCCCCGGCATTTAGTTGGTTACCCTCTCGCTGAATTCGACCGCGAAAATCTTCTGCAAACCCCTTATTTTTATCAAATCCGTAAGGAGTCCAGGCTGCGATTAACCAATCGAGATCGACTTCAGTTCCATAAAAAACGTTGAAAAGTTCTGTATTGGTGTAAACACTGTGCCAATATTTCATCGATTCAGTTAATTCAATTTCTAGACGATCTTTAAAACTCTTCAAGGCACTTGGCGAATAATGAAAGCGGAATAACTGTGGTACTGGTTGTGGAACCATCGCCTTCTTCATGTTTTCATATGCCGCCGCTTGCTCTCGTGATCCAAAGAATTGTTCCGATGAACTACTCGAATTCGGGCTTGGGGTCGAAGTTGGAGAGGCAGGAGGCTTTGAGGTATCGGAGAAAGGTTTTAGAGCAACACCCTTATTCCAAATCAGCTTTTTGCCCGACTTTATGCACGTATAGGTTTTCCCAGCAGCTACCGATTTAGCACCATTTTTTTTACATGGTGCGCCCGCTTTAACCGCGGCGCTCAAAGGTGATAACGGCATAATCGCGAATACCATTATTAAAGATAGTGCGTACTTATATTTCTTAGGCACAGGGAAAGAGTAGAAAGAGTTTCATCTGAATTCAAGACCTTTATGATTAATAATGAACGCTTACCGAAACAGGCAACTTCTCTGATGGCAGAGAATAGAACTACTGGCCCTTATCAAGTAAGGTTGCCTATAGAATTCAATATCCGAAGCGCGACGAAGAAGTGCGGTTAAAAGGAGCGAGTTGTGAAGGCAAGCGTCAGCGATCAGCGCTCAATACTGGATATTCAAAACTTTGATTTCGCGACTACCTCACTAAATGCCAAGGCAGCTGGCTTGCCCGAGATCGCTGCGATTAATTTGCTAACAATCAAGCAGAATAATGCTCGTGATCTAAGAATCGCCGCTGAAACTGAACTTAACGATGTGAAGCGCGAATTAAACCGCGCCGAAACTGATGTCGAGCAAGTAGTTTCTCGAATTACTCGCGATGAAACCCGACTTGGTTCAGGAACTGGCGCGGCCAAAGAGTTAGAGCAGTTGCAACACGAATTAGTTTCACTGGCAGCCCGCAGAGCTGAACTGGAAGAAATAGAGCTAGAAATTATGATGCGCGTTGATGGCATTAAAGAGCGTATTGCAGAACTAACCGCTGAAGAAAGCGCTCACGCAGCAGAGATCGCCAATCTAGAAATATCTAAAGAAAATGCGCTAACCATTATCTTCGCAGACTTAAAAGCAGCAGCAGATGACCGAACAAAGACTGTTGCCAGTGTTAACCCCGAACTAATCGCGCTCTACGAGAAGATTCGTGCCAGCAATAACGGAACCGGCGCTGCCGCATTGGTTGGCAATCAATGCAAAGGTTGCCACTTAACGATAAATACCATTGAACTTCAGCGCATCGCAGGTCTTGCCGAAGATGAACTTGTACGTTGTGAAGAATGCCGGTGCATATTGGTGCGAGGCCTATAAATGGCGCGCAGTTTCAAATTAACCGCTGATGGCGGTTCTCGAGGAAATCCAGGTCCAGCAGGATATGGCGCAGTTGTAACCGAAAACGGCAAGATCGTTGCTGAACTATTTGATGTAATCGGAATTGCAACCAATAACGTCGCCGAATACAGCGGCCTACTTGCAGGTTTAAGCCATATAAATAAACTAGATCCAGCGGCAACGGTAGAAGTTGCGATGGATTCAAAGTTAGTTGTTGAGCAGATGTCAGGACGTTGGCAGATAAAGCATGCCGATATGCGGGATTTAGCTAAGCAATGTCGAGCTGCTCATGATCCATCGCTGGTTAAGTATTCATGGATCCCACGTGATGAAAATTCTCATGCTGACCGTTTAGCAAATAAAGCCCTAGATGGAGGATCGGTTCACAAGCCCGAGCCACAGAGGCAAGAGAATTACTTATCAGAGCGTCTGCGCAGCGATGAAGTTCCAACGATGCTTTATTTAATTCGCCATGGTGAGACTGTTCTAACGCCGATGCGTAAGTTTTCTGGGACTGGCCCGCTTAATCCAGAGTTAACTGAAAAGGGTTTATCGCAAGCAGCGGCTGTGGCTAAGGAGATCGCTAAGTTAAAGCCAGAGATTTTGATTGCTTCACCACTTATGCGAACTACTCAGACCGCACAAGCAATTGCTGATGCCACAGGTCTTGAAATCAACTTTGATGAGATTTGGTACGAACTTTCATTTGGTGATTGGGATGGCCTCTCATTCGATGAGGTAAAAGAGAAGTTCCCTGATGATTATCAAGCCTGGCTAAATTCATCTTCCTACGCCCCTGCTGGTGGAGAGTCTTACGATCAGGCAGGTATTCGCGTTGAAGAAGCGCTTGAAAAGGTTGCAGCCGTTTATCCTGGTCAGCGCGTCGTCGTAGTAACTCACAACGGAGTCATTAAATTAGCGGCACAGATCGCAACCGGGGCACCCACCGAAGCGGTCTTTCATATTGATGCCGCCCCATGTTCGATTACTTCAATATCTATTTGGCCATCAGATGGTCTGCGCGCCTTGCGTAGCCTTAACGAGACAGGACACTTCCGCCCATGATCAGTTCAACCGAGTGGCTATTAACTATTGGTGGTCTTGCCGCCGTAATTATCTTTGATTTAGCCCTGGCTATTGCTCATCGCAACAAAGAGACCAGCACGAAAGAGGCGCTAGGTTGGACGCTGTTTTATGTATCAGCGGCTATAACTTTTGGTTTGCTAATGCCTCGTTGGACATCAGATCAACTAAGGACCGAATTCTTTGCAGGTTGGCTTACTGAATACGCACTTTCAGTCGACAACATCTTTGTATTTATCATTTTGATTTCAACGCTAAAGGTGAAGAAAGAATCCCAGCAGTTGGTACTTCTCTTCGGAATTCTTATCGCCATAGTTCTTCGTGTAATTTTGATCTTTGCTGGAGTCGCACTTGTAACGCGCTTTACCTCTGCGTTCTACGTATTTGGTGCTTTCTTAATCTTCACAGCTTGGAAATTAATTAATGAGAAAGAAGAAGTTGAAGAAGATGAAGGTAAGTTAATTGCCTTCCTTCGCAATCGCGGTCTCAGCACATTCGCCATCGCGCTGATCGCCTTGGGCGTTACCGATCTCGTCTTTGCACTTGATTCAATTCCAGCGATCCTTGGGCTAACCACAAGTACATACGTTGTAATTACTGCAAATATCTTCGCCTTAATGGGGCTTCGCCAGCTCTACTTCTTGCTACAAGGTGCGATGGATCGCTTGATTCACCTTGGACGTGGACTTTCCTTTATCTTGGCATTTATCGGCGTGAAGATGATCATGCATGCGCTGCATGAAAATGGCGTCAAGGTTCCTGATATCTCGCTCGAGGTGAGCCTGACTGTAATTGTCTCCGCCTTGGCTATAACAGCGCTGACCAGTCTCTATGCGACCCGAGATCTGGAAAAGTCGGGCAAAGAGTAAAACTCACCCTCAGTTCTCGCCCAGCGCCCCAAGAGTTTTCTCCGACTTCACCAAATTGTTACGCTAATCCATTGACCTACCCCACCTTCTCATGCGTAAACTCAGCCCTAAGCAAACCTGTCATCGTTACCACATTTCCCGGGTATAGGCGTTGAGAGGCCCGCTAGCAGTTCCATTTCTATCCCTAGTAGAAAGCTGAAATAGATATGCGAAACACACTCTCGGTGCGAACATCAAGTCGCACATTTAAGGCAGTACTGGGGGCAAGCCTTGCTGGCGCACTCCTTGTATCTGTTGTTCCATCTGCATCTGCTGCAACCGGAAGCGTTGGCGGCACATGTGTAAAGGTTGGCGCTAAGGCAAAGGTCGGAAAGACCAATGTTATTTGTAAGTCAGTATCAGGAAAGAAGATCTGGACAGATACAAAGGTTTACAACGTTTCAATTAGCGCAAACGCGGTAATTGGCGGAAAGAATACCGCCACTGCGAATTGGATAATCAACTATGTAGTTCCACAATTCGAACTTTCAAATGCTGAAAAAGGAAAGCAAGTTGAAGTTTCCTTTACACCAGCAGGTATCGATGACAATCAATTCAAGACACAGCTTGCTCTCGACCTTGCTTCAAAGCGTGGTCCAGATGTAATGGCACTTGATGGTTTCTGGGTAGCAGAATTTGCTGAAGCCGGATACATCAAGCCGCTTGACTCACTTGTTGGCGCTAAGGCTGTTAACGCATGGGAAGGCTGGAAGCAGATTCCTGCCTCAATCCAAGGCAACATGAGCTACGGCGGAAAGAGGTACGGAATTCCGCAAGGAACTGATGCCCGCATCATCTACTTCAATAAGAAGTTATTTGCAGATGCCGGACTTCCAACAAACTGGCAACCTAAGTCATGGGCAGAACTTCTGAGCGCTGCCAAGACCATCAAGACCAAGACTCCATCTGTATTACCTCTACAGGTAAATGCTGGAGATGGAATGGGCGAAGCAACTGCTATGCAGGGCTTCCTCAACCTTCTAGGTGGAGCAGGTAGCTTGATCTATGACACAAAGACTAAGAAATGGGCAGGAAACACCAAGGCTGTTCGCGACATGCTTGGTTTCTACGATTCTGTATACAACAAGGACAAGGTCGGAAACTCTGACTGGCAGCTCCTTGCTGGAGAAAACGGACGTAACCAATCATTTGCGGCTTTTGCTGAAGGAAAGCTCGCCATGATGATCGAAGGTGACTACTTCTGGAGAAGTGTTATCAACCCGGTATCAGGAAATGCAAAGATGGCCGATCGCAATACCAATGTAGGATTCGCAAATATTCCTGCACAGACACCTAAGTCAGGTGTTAATGGCCAGAGCTTTATGACAATGTCGGGTGGAAGCGGATACGCACTTAATCCAAATTCAGCCAACAAGACAACTGCTTGGGAGCTTCTACAGTTCATCAACGGAAAAGAGCCGATTTCCGCAGCTATGGCAATTGGAGGAGCAGTCCGTATCACACAGCGTAGTGATGTGAATTCAGTAGTTCTAAAGTCAGACCCTTGCTTGAAGTTTGTATTTGAGAAAGCAATTCCAAATACCTTCTTCCGTCCAGCAAGTGTTAACTACAACGCTGTTTCTGTATTGCTACAGAAGGCAACAACCTCAATCGTTCAAGGTAAGTCAGTTGCAGAAACTGCAGCAGCTTATGAGACCGCATTGAAGGATCTTGTTGGAGCAGCAAACGTAGCCAGCAACTAAGGCTGCATGAAATCTAAGACGATGAAGGGTTCCCGGGCCGCAAGGCCCGGGAACTCCGTTCTTGGTAAAGGCGCTGCGACCGCCTTCCTCTCTCCGTCGCTCATCTTTATTGGAATCTTTCTCCTTATTCCGGCTTTCTGGACGCTCTACCTAGGTTTAACTGATTACAAACTCGTAGGTATTGAAGCGCTAAATCCCAGTTTCGTTGGCATTGATAACTTTACTAAGGCGCTAAACGACCCACAATTTTTGAGTTCACTCAAGTTAACAATCATTTATGTGTTGGGCTCTGCCATCTTCGGCCAAGCGTTACTTGGCTTCATTCTTGCTTGGGTATTAAATGAACTTTCTCCAAGAATTCGTAACATCGTTGAGTTAATAGTTATCTTTGCTTGGATCGTTCCCGGTTCAGTCGTTGCATTCTTATGGTTTGCCTTCTTTAATAAAGAAGAGGGCACGCTCAATGCAATCTTGGGTGTAAACATCGACTGGTTACTTGATTATCCAATGCTCTCGATCATTATCTTTAATATCTGGCGTGGCACCGCCTTTTCAATGCTGCTCTTTAGCGCCGCAATCGCATCGATTCCAAAATCACATATTGAGGTTGCTCGCGTTGCAGGAGCTTCAAAGATGCAGCAACTGCGAAATATCGTTCTTCCTTCTGCGCGCTCATACATTCTTACAAACCTACTTTTGATTACCCTTTGGACCTTCAATGACTTTGGGCCTTATTTGCTCACAGGTGGTGGCCCAGGAGGCGAGACCCAGATTCTGCCCATCTTTATCTATGACAGCGCACTTCGTTATCTAGATTTTGGTTATGGATCAGCGATCGCAGCGATCATGCTTTTCTTGAACTTAGTTATCTCGTTGATAGTTCTGCGCATGTCTCGGAAGGGTAAAAAGTAATGAAACTCTTCGGTAAGGAAATCCAACTTCAAGATAAGCGTCGTATCGATGAGCGCACAAAAGTTGAAAAGATTTCTACCTTTGCCTTTGTGCTGCTAGCGGTAAGTTTCTTCGCGATCCCTTTGATGTGGTTGGTCCTAGCGCCCTTTGATTCGGATCCAACCTTCCGGATTAAATGGCCTAATTGGGGGCTAGGAAACTTCTCTGAGATGGCCGAGAACCCTTATGCCTATCGCTCATTGATGAACTCGGCAATTTTCTCAGCAGGCAGCGGCCTTGCAGTAATTCTTGTTGGCGCTCCAGCTTCTTATGTGCTGAGCCGAATCAAATTCGCGGGTAGAGATGCTTTCCTATACGTACTTCTTCTCTTCTCATCAATTGTTACCGGCAGCGCAGCGATGGTTCCACTCTTCTTGCTCTCCCTTCGATTAAACCTAATTGATACCTATCAAGGTGTTGTTCTCGTTTTAACGGGCGGCCTCATACCTGCAGCGATATTTATCTTGAAGGATTTCACGGACTCAATTCCAAAGAGCTATGAAGAGTCAGCACAGATATTCGGAGCAAGTTCTTTCCGCATCCTTAAAGATGTGGTTACCCCAATTATTCGACCAGGCCTAGCAGTTATCTTCGTCTGGTCGTTTGTTCAGGCATGGGGCAACTTCCTCGCCCCATTTATCTTGATAAGAGATATAAATAAACAACCAGCGGCTGTGATGATGTATAGCTTCTATAACGATGGTGGACAAGCGGTATTCCGTACCGTGGCTGCCTTTTCTTTGATCTACACAATTCCAGTTCTCGCTATGTACTTCTATGTAAATAAAAAATATGGTTTCCGTTTCTATGGAGGGATTAAGGGCTAATGAGCTTCGTATCGATTGAAAAGATCACCAAGGTATTTCCTGGTGGCGTACGCGCCCTTGATGAGCTCGACCTTGAGATCAAGGATGGCGAATTCTTCGCCCTGCTAGGTCCTTCGGGCTGCGGAAAGACCACCTTGCTTCGCACATTGGGCGGTCTCGAATCCTCCACGAGCGGCACAATTTCATTTGAAGGCAAAGATGTAACCTTCTTGACTCCAGGTGCGCGCAATATTGCGATGGTCTTTCAGGACTATGCGCTATATCCGCACATGAACGTTTTGGAGAACATCTCTTATCCTCTGAAGGTTAGAAAGTTTTCGAAGGAAGAGATCAATAAACGAGTTACACAAGCATCCGAAGCTCTTTCTATTCAGATGTTGTTAGATCGCAAGCCAGGGCAGATTTCAGGTGGTCAACAACAGCGCGTTGCAGTTGCGCGTGCAATGGCTTGTACACCAAGCCTTTATCTCTTCGATGAGCCACTATCAAACCTAGATGCACGTCTGCGCCTTGAGGCCAGAACATTCTTAAAGCAGTTACAACGCGAACTCGGCGTTACAACTATTTTGGTTACACATGATCAATCAGAAGCTCTGGCCTTAGCAGACCGCATGGCTGTTATGGATAAGGGACGTATTAAACAGGTAGGAAGCCCTGCCGAGTTCTTCCATAAACCAGCAAATATATTTGTTGCCAGTTTTATTGGATCTACTCCAATGAATTTGCTTGATGGATTGGTTAATGATGGCAAGGTTGTTATTGGCTCAATGACCTTCGACATTCCAGAACATGCTTCTACAGCTCGTACTGGTGATCAGGTCGTCTTTGGTGTGCGCCCCGAATATGTTTCATTGGTATCAGGTCCAGGATCTGGGATCGCATCTGGCGTTGTGAAAGTTACCGAAAACCTTGGCACTCACTATCTGGTAACCGCAGACTGCAATGGAACTTTGGTTCGCGGAACTGCGCCAGATGGTTCAGAACCAGCAATGGGAGATACCGTGCACTTAAAGCCAGAACCTGGCCGATCGCTTCTTTACAATAAGACAAGCGAAGATTTGTACTAATTCGCTTAACTCATGCTTTACTCAAAGGTATATACGCCCCAGGATCGCGCTGATTCTATTTATCAGTATGTACCTTTTGATGTTCCAGCAGGTGTCGAAGGCGTAACGGTAAGCATGCGCCACAATAGTTTTCTATCGGTAATCGACCTTGGCCTCTTTGATCCAGTTGGTTTCCGTGGCTTCTCCGGCAGCGAACGAGACCACGTTGCAGTAAGTGAAGTTGACTCAACGCCTGGTTATCTTCCGGGTCCGATACGTGCCGGCACTTGGTTTGTTTCACTTGGTTTACATCGCGTCGATCCCGATGGAGTAAAGATCGAAGTTGAAGTTACCTTGGGAAAGCCGGTATTCCCAGATGTGAATCTTGCTTCTGCTAAACCGATTCTTCCACCACGACGAAAGTTAAAGTCGAGATCAGGTTATCGCTGGTTTCCTGCAGATTTCCACACCCACTCTGTTCATTCTGATGGAGATCTAACTTTAAATGAATTGGCATCCCTGGCGGCAGAACGAGGGCTAGAACTTCTAGCGATCACAGATCACAATACAACTAGCCACCACAGATTCTTACCTGAAGTTTCAAAATTTAGCGGCATTAATCTATTGGCAGGACAAGAAGTAACGACTGATAGCGGACATGCAAATTCTTTTGGACATAGCCAGTGGGTTGATTATCGCGAAGCAACTGATCGCTGGCTAAGTCAGACTAAGAGCCAAGGTGGGCTTCTCTCAATTAATCATCCGCTCTCTGCACCTTGCCACTGGCGCAGAGATACGCCAAGTGGAATAGATCTCACTGAACTTTGGCACTCATCCTGGGACCGCAAGACAACTGAGCCATTTGAATGGTGGCGCGATAACGGCTCAAAGATTCCAATTGGCGGCAGCGATTTCCATCGTTACACATCAGATGGTCTGCCTGGCGAACCAACTACTTGGGTTGAGATCGATACTGAGGATAATGAAGTTACTCAGAGCCAAGTTTTAGCTGCGCTAAGTGATGGGCGAGTGGCGATATCGGCCGATCCAAAAGCACCTGTCGTGTTTCCACTAGAGGATGAGATGGTTGTTGATGGGGGAGATGGAATGACCTTGCTTGCCCCATCTGGAAAGAAAACTCTGATTACCAAAGATTTCACAACCGTCAGTGGAGAAAGTGGACTTTACTCACTGACTGATTCCAACGGCATGTATCACGCCATCGGATTTAAGAAGTAAAGCTAGGCAATATCGCCTTTGACCGGCGTACCTTCTCGCTCAGCGATCTTCTTTGCAATCATTTGAGCGATCTCTAAATCCTCTAACCCATCAGCAATTGGATCAGCATCTTGCTTGCCGGTCATGACTAAGTGATGGAAGGCAACTAATTCATTTTCAAATGAGGCGGTATATGAATTAGTTCGAACCATTTCGTGATCGATGCCTCTGCGGCGAGTAGTTATCAACTGGGTAGGAATGCGCAAGATATAAGGGCTAGGGAAGATTATGTGATGGCCTTCCTCCTCATTTACCCAGCGGATTTCTTCTTGATAGGCAGGGTATTGATCAAGGTAGAACCAGCGAATAGTAACTCGAACGCCATCTGCGGTTCGGGCGTGAATAATAATTGATTCGCTATGACCTGGATTTGGCCAGCGATCTACAAAGTCAACTTCAGTTATATGAACATCTAAGGCACGGAGCACTGAGAACTCGTGGATGACGCTGCCAAGGATAATATCGGTGTACAAATCTCCAAAAGATTTTGCGGCAGCTTCACCGAGAGCTTCAATCTGAATTTCGTTCTTTACCTTGGAGAAAATTTCATTCAGCCCCGCTGGAGATTGTGGAAGATCTACTGAAAGTTCAGAGGTAACCAACTGGCTGTCTCCACTTGGGTGCAAGACAAGTACATCAACTGTGCGAGGACGGCTCGTGATTGCTTTTCTAGCTGCAATTACCGCAGAATCAAAAGTCTTCATATAGCCGATCATCAGAGACTTGCCTGATGATTTTAGCGCCGCCTCTATTTCCTTCATCTCGCGCTTTGCATAAGCAAGTGGCTTTTCACAGAAAACATTGAGTCCAGCGTTAAGTGCACTTACAACTACTTCAGCATGTGAGCCGGAGTTTAAAACCATAATGGCATCGATTGAACCTGAAGCAATTAACTTCATTGGTGAATCAAAACAATTCTCGCGCGAGATCCCGAATCGATCGGCGAGCACGTGTGTGGCCTTTAAATTTAAATCAGCTAGCGCTACGACTTCAAAGAGATCGCTACGGCGAGTCAAAATTGGTAGATGTACCGAAGATGCCACTGCACCTGCGCCGACTAATCCCACACGTACGCTATTCATAAATTCCTTCGATTATTGAAATTCATCGGCAAAAGCATCTTGCGATTGCTAGTGAATTCCTAGTTGCAGAGTGGTATGGTATCGAATTCATACAGCGTAAATCTAGGGTTTTTGAGGCAAATCTTTAGCGCAGGCGGGTGATTTTCATGGGTAGTCAGAAGCGAATTACAGAGGCAACAATTTCCGATGTCGCCTCCCATGCCGGCGTTAGTACTGCCACCGTGAGCCGTGTAATCGCTGGAGTTGGCTACGTAGCCGCCAAGACGAGAGCAAAAGTTAATAAGAGCATAACTGAACTTCAATACCAGCCATCATCGATTGCTCAGTCGTTACGGCGCCAAAGTTCAACAATGATTGGCTTGATTCTTACCGATATCCAAAACCCTTTCTATCCAGAAATGGTCCGCGGTATTGAAGATGAAGTTCAGCGAAGAGGATATTCACTGATTTTGTGCAATTCGGCTGAAGATTCAGAACGCGAAATTTCATACCTAGACTTCCTGGCAAGCCATAGAGCTGCCGGAATAATCGTCTGTGCCGATGGAGTCTTAAAGCGCCATCGCGAGAAACTCTTATCTCAGAGAGCAAAAATTATTCTGGTTAACGTTCAAAAAGAGGATACCGATTTACCGACGGTATCTAGCCAAGACTTTGAAGGTGGTGAAATCGCCGCCGCTCATTTAGTTAAGTGTGGATATCCCAAGATTATTTACATCGGCAATTCACTCGAAAAAGGATTTGGATCACTACGTTTAGAAGGCGTAAAACGCGGTGCTGGAAAAACCAAGTTAGAGATTTTGTTTAGTGACGACACACTTGAAGCCGGCGCCAGAGTTGCCGAAGAAATCGCCAAGAAGTTCAAGCCGCCATTTGGAATCGTTGCGCACAACGACTTGACCGCAATTGGCGCAATGCATGCGCTGATTGAGATGAAGATCAAAATCCCACAAGAAGTTGGAATTGTGGGTTACGACGATATTGCGTTGAGTGGCTATGTGACTCCAGGGCTAACCACTATTAATCAGAATCAATATGACCTCGGCGTTGAGGCGATGGCGATGCTTGATGATTTGATAAAGGGTTCCAAGGCTAGAAAGAAACGAGTAATACCTTCAGAGTTGGTTTTACGAAAATCAACGATGAAGATCAAGTAATAACAAAAACCAACGAAAGATGAATGGAGCGCAAGATGTCACTCAAGGATCACTCTCCAACTGAGGCGGATATTAAGTGGGTAAAGGATGAAGTCGCAGCGATACACGAACGTAATCGCCAACGCGGCCACGCCGATTGGTGCGGCCATGACTTTGACTTCACTTGCCCATCATCTGTTACCTACCCATTTCAGTGGTTCTGGGATTCTTGCTTCCACGCAATTGCGCTTAGCCATGTAGACCTTCAAAAAGCTGAGGCGGAGCTAAAGAGCTTGCTTAAGAACCAGCATTCGGATGGCTTTGTCTCGCACGTAACTTTCTGGCAGCGCGATGCCTATGAAGAGATGGTTTCAACTTATGCGATCGCATTCCGCAGTCGATACCTTTCCGATGAGATGCAACCACCGCTCTTGGCAGAAGCGGTAAGCGCTGTTGCAAAGCGTGGTCGTGGAGTTGAATTCATCAACGAAGTTTTGCCAGCTGTGAAACGGTTCTACGAATGGCTTCACACCGTGCGTAATCCATATGGTGATGGCTTGGTTCGTGTAGTTCAACCAGATGAGACCGGTATTGATCACTCTCCAGTCTGGGATGAAATCATGAATATCCAGGATGAAGAACACGAGTCTTGGGATCGTGGTTGGCATTCAATCTGCGATCCATATGACAAGTTTGATCGCGATCCAAAGAAGATGATTGAGCTAAATCACTTTGTCGTTGCAGATGTAATGACTAATACGATTTACATTGAAAATCTCCATGTACTTGCCGATCTCTGCAAGCAAGTTGGAGATCAAGCCTGGCACGACGAATACAAAGCTCGAGCAGCCAAAGCTCGCAAGTCACTCGATGAACTCTGTTGGAATGAAGAAGATGGTCTTTATTACGGCGTAAACGGTAAAGAGAATAAGCAACTGCGCGTAAATACCTTTATGAGTTTGATGCCACTGCTCTTGCCTGATCTAGATAAGCGCAAGGCAGATTTACTGATCGCACGAATCTTAAATCCTGAAGAGTATTGGGCTGAATATCCAATCCCAAGCACTGCGATGAACCATCCGACTTATCGCCCAGATACTGTGGGAGGAACACTTGTTTGGCGCGGTCCTTCATGGATGAATAGCAATTGGTATATCGCTCGCGGTTTAACTCGTCATGGTCGCAACGACCTAGCCCGTCACATTGCAAACCAAAGCATTGCAATGGTGCAGAAGAGCGGTTTCCGTGAGTACTACAACCCACAAACCGCATTTGGCCGTGGCGCACCTGACTTCAGTTGGTCAACAATTCTTATCGACTTGCTGCATGAGGTGAAATAGAAATGAGTCAACGCTTGGCAAAAGCTAAAGTCGGAATCGTTGCCCTCAACTGGAAATTTGAGATGGCAAAGTCCGAAGATTTCTTGAGTCGCATTGCGGCTTATGGTTTCAAAGGAATCCAGATCTCAGTTGAGCAGGCGAATTCGGATAAGTTCTTAGATCAAATGAAGAAGAACAACTTGGCTACTGCCGAGCAGTATCTAGATATTGCCTGCGATGAGAACGGCCCACTTCCAACTGCCGATGCTCATTCACAAGAGATTGTTGACGCAGCTATCCGTGCCAAAGTTGAAATGTTGGTATTTGCCGTTGATGGAACTTTAGAGCGAGATATTTATGCAGGTCGCGCTCATCTGGGTCCACACCTAAATGAAGTTGGATATCAGCGCTTAGCCGATCACATTGCTAAGTACGCGCAGTTAGCGAAAGCGGCCGGAATTCGTTCTTCATTCCATCCACACGCAGCCACTTATATTGAAACTCCTGAAGAGACCAGAAAGCTAATGGCCCTTCTTGATTCCGATTTGGTTGGCATGTGTCTTGATGTTGGACATTGGATTGTCGGTGGAGGAGATCCCGTTGCTGGCGTAGTCGAATACGGAAAACGTGTTACACATGTTCACATTAAAGATGTTGATCCAGAGGTTCTGAAAAAACTTATCGCTGGTGAATACGAACGGATGCATGTAGCTGTGGAAGATCACTTTCTCTTTGTGCCAGCTGGCGAAGGCGCACTTGACCTAGTTGGGCTATTTGCAGAACTAGAAAAGTTTGGCTTCTCGGATTGGATGATGAGCGAACAAGATAAAGCTCGTGAGCCGGCTGAAGAAAAATCAGGGGTTTCTATGCGCAATATCGAGGCGGCTCTTAAGGGTTAGCAGCCCCTATCCATTTCGCGTACTCCCGATATTGTTCACCCCATGACTAGTACTCCGCGTATTTTGCATGCCTCAACCGGTTCAACTCTGACCGCTAAAGGCTGGGGACAAGAAGCCGCCCTGCGCATGCTCCATAACAACTTAGATCCAGCTGTTGCAGAACATCCCGAGAACTTAGTTGTTTATGGCGGAACCGGAAAAGCTGCACGTAACTGGCCATCTTTTGATGCAATAGTAAAAAGCCTCACCAATTTAAAAGATGATGAAACGCTGCTAGTTCAATCAGGTAAACCAGTTGGAGTCTTTGCAACGCACGAATGGGCGCCGCGAGTACTGATCGCAAATTCAAACTTGGTTGGCGATTGGGCCAATTGGCCAGAATTTCGTCGCCTAGAACAACTTGGCTTAACTATGTACGGGCAGATGACTGCCGGTTCTTGGATCTACATTGGAACACAAGGAATCTTGCAAGGAACTTACGAAACCTTTGCCGCAGTTGCACAGAAAAGATTTAACGGAACACTGCAAGGAACTCTCACCCTGACCGGCGGTTGCGGCGGAATGGGCGGCGCACAGCCACTTGCTGTGACCATGAATGGCGGCGTCTGCTTAATTATCGATATCGATAAGACTCGTTTGGAAAAGCGTATTCAAACTCGTTACTTAGATGAGATTGCCGACAACATCGACGATGCAATCGAGCGAGTTCTTAAAGCGAAGAATGCGCGCTTTCCACTTTCTGTTGGGCTTGAAGGTAACGCCGCCGAGTTATTCCCGCTCTTGCTCAGCATGGATGTGCCAATCGATATCGTCACCGATCAAACTTCTGCACACGATCCTTTCTCATATATACCTGCTGGCGTTGATGTTCACGCCGCAGCACAAATGGCGAAAGACAACCCAGAAGATTTCACTAAGCGCTCACAAGCATCGATGGCAAAGCACGTTGAAGCGATGGTTGGCTTTATGGATAAAGGCGCTGAGGTTTTTGATTACGGTAACTCGATCCGCGATGAAGCCCGCCAAGGTGGCTATTCACGGGCCTTTGCCTTCCCGGGCTTTGTTCCTGCCTATATCCGCCCACTTTTCTGTGAAGGAAAAGGACCATTTCGTTGGGTAGCGCTTTCAGGGGATCCAAAAGATATCTATCGCACAGATAAAGCTGTACTTGATCTATTTCCAGAAAATGAAGGTCTACATCGCTGGATCACAATGGCGCAAGAGAAAGTAGCCTTCCAAGGTTTGCCAGCACGTATTTGCTGGTTGGGTTATGGCGAAAGAGATAAAGCAGGACTTGCCTTCAATGATTTAGTTGCACGCGGTGAAGTCTCTGCACCAATAGTTATTGGACGCGACCATTTAGATTGCGGTTCTGTTGCATCTCCATATCGCGAAACTGAAGCGATGCTCGATGGCTCAGATGCAATCGCAGATTGGCCGCTGCTAAATGCAATGGTCAACATTTCATCTGGCGCTTCATGGGTCTCACTCCACCACGGTGGCGGCGTTGGCATGGGACGTTCCATACATTCTGGACAAGTCTCTGTTGCAGATGGTACAAAACTTGCAGCTCAGAAGCTAGAGCGCGTATTAACAAATGATCCAGGTATGGGAGTTATTCGCCATGCCGATGCTGGTTATGACATCGCCATTGAT
This sequence comes from Candidatus Planktophila sp., assembly GCA_044340015.1. Lineage (GTDB taxonomy): Bacteria > Actinomycetota > Actinomycetes > Nanopelagicales > Nanopelagicaceae > Planktophila. Next base: position 1,390 of record JBIIUL010000013.1, on the reverse strand, counting down.
ACTGCCAAGGAACGCCATGTACATGTACCGATGCTGGATATTGAATGACCAGCACGCTCCTTTTTAATATCGGGCAACTTGTTACAAATGATCCGCAGCACGATGGCACAAAGCTCGGGGTAATTAACGATGCCGCGTTGTTGATTGAAGATGGCGTTGTTGCTTGGGCTGGGCCTAACGCCGATGCACCAACGCATCACATCAAACGAAAGATCGATGCCCACGGCAAGGCGGTTATCCCTGGTTTTGTAGATAGCCACACACATATGATCTTCGCAGGAGATCGCAGTAAAGAATTTCGCGCACGGATGTTGGGGGAGAGCTACACAGCAGGCGGCATCGCCCACACCGTTGAGCAAACTCGCAGCGCAAGCGATAAAACTCTTAAAAGTAACGCGCAAAACCTATTAAATGAGGCTTATTCCTCAGGCACCACGACTATCGAATGTAAATCAGGGTACGGCTTAACTGTTGAAGATGAGCGGCGCTCACTTGAAATTGCCCAGAGTTTTACCGAAGAGACAACTTTCCTGGGCGCACATGTTGTTCCAGTTGAATATAAGAAGAACCCAAAAGATTATGTGGATTTAGTAACCGGTCCGATGTTGGATGCAGTGCTTCCATACTCAAAATGGATCGATGTATTTTGCGACAAAGGTGCGTTTTCAGTAGATGATGCTCGCACGATTCTTAAGGCAGGAATGGCGAAAGGTTTGCAACCGCGGCTACATGCCAACCAACTTCAAGAAGGCCAGGGAGTTCGCCTCGGAGTTGAACTAGATGTTGCCTCAGTTGACCATGTCTCGCACCTAAGTGAGAAAGATATCGAAGCGCTTTCAACTTCAAAGACTGTGGCAACGCTCTTACCTGGCGCAGAGTTTTCAACTCGTTCGGCTTATCCAGATGTTCGCCCGCTTTTAGAAGCGAGCATCACCGTGGCACTTGCCTCTGATTGCAATCCCGGAAGTTCTTACACAACGAACATGCCGTTCATTATCGCGATCGCAGTTCGAGAGATGCATTTCTCACCAGAACAAGCTTTATGGTCGGCAACTATGGGAGGCGCAAAAGCGCTTCGCCGCGACGATATCGGACATCTCTTTGAAGGTGCGCGCGCTAACTTTTCAATTCTTTCTGCAGATTCGTATATCCACTTGGCATATCGCCCGGGTGTTAACTTAATAGAACAGGTGTGGCGCGATGGCCTCCAAATCAAATAGAACAGTAACTCTTTCTACTTCAGGCGTAACTTTCGCCGATGTAATTGACGTTGCCAGATACGGCGCCAAAGTTGAACTTTCACAGCAATCAATCGATGCCATCAACGCTTCCAGAAAATATATTGAAGAATATGCCGCTGGAGGAATTCCGGTTTATGGCGTATCTACTG
>JBIIUL010000079.1:0-5350 GCA_044340015.1 Candidatus Planktophila sp. | reverse complement strand
TACCTGCCAACAATGTAAGAAATACACCTGGTCTGGCTGCGGTCAGCACATCGATGATGCGCTCGAAGGCTTGCCACAAGAACAAATCTGCAAATGTGAAGGCTAAGTAAATGGCTAAGACTTCACCCACCCATGTTTTGCAAGATCAAGATCAACTTGATGCGATCGCAAAGCGCATGAAGCGCGCCCAGGGGCAAATGGGAGCTGTTGTACGAATGCTGGAAGAAGGCCGCAACTGTGAAGATGTCGTTACTCAACTCGCCGCAGTCAACAAAGCGGTAACTACCGCCGGATTCACTCTTATCTCAGCCAGTTTAAAAGAATGTATTGAAGACAATAAAAACAACAGCCAAGCGGTTACCGAGAAGCTACAGAAGCTTTTCTTGAGCCTGGCATAAAGGAAACGGTAATGAAAAAGATCGCAATAATCGTTAGCGCACTTCTTGTTCTAACTGGATGTAGCTCAGCAAGTTCTGCTGATTTAAACGCTGCTGAATTTCAGGCTAAAACTCAAGAGAGTGGCGTAATTACTCTTGATGTCCGCACCCCAGGCGAGTTCATGGAAGGGCACTTGGTTAACGCAATTAACATTGATGTAGAGAACCCAAGTTTTGCTACAGAAATCGCGAGGCTAGATAAAACAGCAACTTATGCAGTGTATTGCCGAAGTGGACGTCGATCAGCCAATGCGATTTCAACGATGAAAGATGCAGGATTTACTAATATGTTTAATCTAAATGCTGGCGTACAAGAGTGGGCTCAAGCAGGACTTCCTTTGGTAACAAACTAATGAAGATAGTAATCATTGGTGGCGTTGCAGGTGGAATGTCTGCGGCAACTCGCGCCCGTCGTTTAGATGCCAGCGCTGAAATTATTGTGCTGGAAAAGAGTGGCCATGTTTCATATGCAAACTGCGGCCTTCCTTATTACGTAGGAGGAGTTATTGAAGAAGAGAAAGACTTGCTTCTTCAAACCCCAGAAAGCTTGCATGCGCGCTTTCGCTTAGATGTTCGTATTTCAAGCGAAGTTACCGCTATAAATCGAGTCAATAAGACGGTCTCGGTGCGCAATCTGCTTACTAAAGAAGTTTTTGAAATTGGCTACGACAAGTTAATCCTTAGCCCTGGCGCTTCACCGGTTGTACCTCCAATCCCTGGAGTCGAGCGCGCAATGACTCTACGCACAGTTGAAGATGTAGAGCGCATAACTAACCGAGTTAACGAAAAGCCTGCCAATGCTGTTGTTATAGGTGGAGGATTCATCGGAGTTGAGATCGCTGAAAACTTAATTCACCGTGGAATTAAGACTGCTTTAGTTGAAGCAACGCCACAGGTTCTTGCGCCTCTCGATCCAGAGATGGCATCACTTGTTGCGAAGGAAATGGCGCTACAAGGCGTGGAGCTTCACTTAGCTGATGGTGTTTCAACAATTGATCCAACAACGGTAACTCTGACCAGCGGTGCAATTCTGCCTGCGGATTTAGTGATACTGGCAATCGGTGTTCGTCCAGATACCTCACTGGCAAAGGCAGCGGATATAAAGGTTGGCACACGTGGTGGAATCGAAGTTGATGATTTCAATCGGACAAGTGATCCAGATATCTACGCGGTTGGCGATGCCGCCCAAAAAGTTGATGCCCTTGACGGCGAGGCAACTCTTGTTCCACTCGCTAACTTAGCCAATCGCCATGGTCGCGTTGCGGCTGATCACATTTCAGGGTTAGTTACACGTCCTGTAAAAACTATCGGTACTGCGATTGTTAAAGTCTTTGACTTAATGATTGCTACAACAGGCTGGAACGAGAAGCGGCTATCTGCGGATGGACGTCCATTTATGGCGATTCATACCCATCCAAATTCACATGCCGGTTATTACCCAGATGCGAAACAAATGGCGCTAAAACTTCTCTTTGATCCAACAACAGGAGAAATCCTTGGCGCACAAGGCGTCGGTATCGAAGGTGTTGATAAGCGCATCGATGTTATTGCGACTGCAATTCGTGGCGGGATTACAGCGCCAGAACTTGCAGATTTAGAACTCGCATATGCACCACCATTTGGCTCTGCCAAAGATCCAGTAAATATGTTGGGCTATATCTCTGAAAATTTAATTTCTGGATTATTGGAGACTGCGCAATGGAACCAGATTGATAGTTTTGTCGAAAAGGGTTTTGATCTGATTGACGTTCGCTCAGCTGAAGAATTTTCAAGAGGCTCGATTCCGGGTGCGGTCAGCATGCCGGTTGATGAAATAAGAGATCGAGTTTCTGAACTCACTAAAAAGAACATTTTGGTCAATTGCCAAGTTGGTCAACGTGGACATACTGCAACTATGTTGCTTAAGGAACTTGGTTTTAACGCTGTAAATCTAGATGGGGGATATCTCACCTGGAGTAATTCACCAATCGCAAATAAGGAGAAAGCACATGTGTAGCCGTACAACTTGTAGAAAATGCGGAAAGCCTTCATGGTCTGGATGCGGAAACCACATTGAAGTCGCGCTTAAAGGCGTTCCAAAGAACCAGCGTTGCCAAGGCCACGCCAATGATCCAAAGGAACCGGGTTTGCTAAGTCGTCTATTCGGTGGGAAAAAATAATTTAGGATGCCGAACTGTTTCTCAGCACTATTTTCATGGAGCGCAAGGCGTTGGTTGGTTGCAACGATTACAGCGATCGTTACGTATCTTGTAGTTGGCTTGCCAACTGCCGTTATTGAAAACCCAGTCTTTGGTAGAGCTGTTGATGTGACACCATGGTCAGTTCCGGTCCTTGTTATCACCAGCGTTCTTTCTGGGTTATTAGTTGCTAGTTACTTTAGAAATGATGTGATTACTCCCGAAGAGAAATCGATAAAAATCGGTGGGGCTGGTGCAGTACTTTCATATCTCGCCGTGGGCTGCCCAGTTTGCAATAAGTTGGTTTTAATCGCTTTAGGATCAACCGGGGCGATTAAATACTTCGCACCCGTTCAACCTTTCCTAGCTTGGCTCGGAGTTCTATTACTGGCATTTGCCGTTCAGCAAAGACTTGCCAAAGAATCTTCTTGCCAGATTAGTTTTCCAAAAGAGTTAGATCAAGATAAATCCTCAGAGATGGAGAGTAGATAAGTGGCGAGCGTAAATGTAAAAAGTACAGAGTTTGAAGGCCTAATTGAAAAAGGCGGAATCATGCTCGTAGATTTTTGGGCTGAATGGTGTGGCCCTTGCCGCATGTTCGGACCTGTTTACGAAAAGGTTTCCGAAGAATTTCCAGAGATAACTTTTGCCAAGATTGATACAGAAGCCGAGCGCGAAATAGCTGCAGCCGCGGGAATAACATCGATTCCAACGCTAATGGCATTTCGAGATGGAGTACTCCTCTATCGTGAAGCGGGAGCGCTTCCTGAACCTTCGCTACGCGAATTGATTTCCTCGATCCAAGCGGTGAATATGGATGACATCCGTAAGCAAATTGCAGAAGAAGCTGCTCAACAAAAAAGTGAGTAATTCTGCTGCAGTAAAATGGAGAAGTGATTTAGCTAGCTGGGCAATACCGCAGGAGATCTTGGATCAAGCAGAAGTTGCTCCCTGGGTACACCCGCCAGCTCTCTTTGCACTTCCATCCAAAATCGCTGATTCTCCCTCTCATGTAAAAGCGAGAGAAGTCATTTCGGAAACTGACAGTATTTTAGATATCGGCTGTGGGGGAGGAGTCGCCACATTCGCTGTTGCTAAAAGAGGTAACCATGTAATCGGGGTAGATCATCAGGCAGAGATGCTTGAGATGTATTCGCAGAATGCGAAATCTCGAGAAGTTAGCTCCGAAGTTCACGAGGGTTTTTGGCCGGCAATCGCAGATCAAGTACCGGATGCAGATGTTGTGACCGTGCATCACGTTGTATATAACGTTGGGGAAATAGAACCCTTCTTAAAGGCCATCGATAACCATGCGCGCAAACGTGTCGTAATTGAACTTCCATTGGCGCACCCAATGACTTCTGCATCGGCTGGATGGAAACACTTTTGGAATTTAGCGCGCCCCACTTCTCCAAATGCAGATGATTTGTTGCTGGTTTTGAGAGAGATGGGAATCATTGCCCACATTGAAAAGTTCTCTTCTGATTTCCCCCTTGAACAAAGCGCAGAAGACATTGCTGAGCGGACCAGAGTTCGCTTATGTTTGCCACCCTCCCGCTTAGACGAGGTAAAGGAATTTCTCGTGGGCCACCCTTTCGCTTCAAAGCGCGATCTAGCAGTCATCTGGTGGGATAAGGTTTAAATATGAAAGCTATTCAGATCACGAAATTTGGCGGACCAGAAGTACTCGAACTAGTTGAACTGGCTGATCCCACACCAGGTGAAAATGAAGAGTTAATCGATGTCTCTTGTATCGGAATTAACTATGCCGATACCCACCAAACTGAAAACTCTTATCTTTCTAAGCAAGAACTGCCACTAATTCCTGGTTTAGAAGTTGTTGGCAAAACACAATCTGGACGCCGAGTTTTGGCAAGTGCAAGTAGCGGGGGATATGCCCAGAAAGTTGTTGCACATAAAGCGATGTGTGTTGACATTCCAGAAAGTGTTTCTGACGCACAAGCAGTTGCAATGCTGGTTCAAGGCACAACTGCTTGGCATATCTTGAAAACAATGGCACATGTTAAGCAAGGCGAAACCGTTGTGGTTCAAGCCGCAGCCGGTGGCGTTGGTTCTCTGGCAGTTCAATTAGCAAAGATGTGGGGCGCAAAAGTTATTGCCGTTACATCTAGTGATGCCAAGAACGAATTAGCTAAATCATTGGGCGCAGATGCAGTTGTCGACGCGAATTCACCAGATCTTCCTGCTGCGATGATGGCGGCAAATGGTGGAAAGAAAGTAGATATCGTCTTAGAAATGGTTGGTGGAAAAACTTTCGATGCCAGCCTTGAAGTACTCGCGCCTTTCGGTCGTTTGATTACTTACGGAATGGCATCACGTACTGCGCCAACTCCAATTCATCCGGGTGCATTAATGGGCGGAACAAAAACTGTTGCAGGTTTCTGGTTGGCACATTGCTTTGGCAAGAAAGAGTTAATGGGAGATGTTCTAACTGAGCTCTTTGCGCTGATTTCATCTGGTGCGCTAAAACCAGTAATCGGTGCAACTTATGGTTTATCTGAGGCAAAAGCCGCTCACGAAGCGATGCTGGCTCGGGCTACAACCGGCAAAGTCACGCTTGATCCTGCTCGCTAATTTTTAACTTTCCGCGCAACTGTCGTACACTCACACCTCTACCTATTGCCCCCCTAGCTCAGTCGGTAGAGCGTTTCCATGGTAAGGAAAAGGTCACCGGTTCGATTCCGGTGGGGGGCTCGAAAGTGCACAACCCTTGGC
>JBIIUL010000080.1:0-5350 GCA_044340015.1 Candidatus Planktophila sp. | reverse complement strand
AGAGTTTACTGGTGAAGAGTTAGAGAAGAGGGTTCGCGCAGTGTGGTTAAGTTTGTCTGCAGAGAATGCAAAAGTTGTGGCGCGCCATTTAGTTTCGATCAATATCCATATGGATTCAGATCCAGAACTCGCACATAAACATGGCATCGCAGCTGCTCATCATGCTGGTCGCTTAGCTGTGGTTCGCGAAAGCGCTGGTTATGCTGCATATCGGGCAGGTCATTATGAAATTGCTTTAAAGGAATTGCGCGCTGCGCACCGAATCTCAGGCGATGTATCAATGTGGCCGGTAATGGCAGATTGCGAAAGAGGTCTAGGAAGACCGCTAAAAGCCCTGAATTTGGCTGGTTCTGACGAGGTCAAGCGTCTTGCGAAACCTGAAGAAATCGAAATGCGCATTGTTGCATCAGGTGCACGTCGTGATCTTGGCGAATTAGATGCCGCAGTTATCACGCTGACATGTAAAGAGTTGAAGACCGAGAACGAAGAGTGGGCAGTTCGCCTTCGCTATGCATATGCCGATGCCCTTGAGGTTGCCGGTCGCAAATCAGAAGCTCGCGAATGGTTTAAGAAGTGTGCAGATATTGATCATGATGAATTCACGGACGCCGCAGAGCGCGCCCAGTAATTCACTTATCCACACCTAACCTCAAGTTACTCCTTTCCTGTCGCAGCGTTAGTTCACTATCTGCTCCTTACGCAATCGCGTATTTTTCAAGGCTAGGGAGCAAGAGATGGTTAAGAAAGTTGTTGAAGAAGAAGTAATCGATCACTCGTTAAATGATTTATTGTTACGCGGAAGAGTTTCTGCAGAGGCGACAACGAAAGAGCTGCCGAGCGGTGACAAAGTTGTTGAGTTTCGTTTGATTGTTACACGCGCAGAACGCGAGGGCGTCGACACGCTAGATATCGCAGCCTGGAGCGCTAAGTCACGTAAAACAGCACTGGCTCTTAAGGCAGATCAGTGGGTGGAGATTTCCGGCAGCATCCATCGCCGCTTCTGGCAGTCCCCGGGTGGTTTGGCATCTCGTTGGCAGGTTGAAGCGATCGAGATCTCACGCCTTTAAGGCGTAAAAGGCCTACTTCCCGCTTATTGGATAGGCTAAGGACATGGCTAAATCCTCGAACGATCTCTTCTCAACGCTTCGTACATATATCTCCAAGGTAACTGAAGGAGAGAAATCTCCTGCAGAAGTTGCTGCCGCTCTAAATGGTTGGGCGCGCGAGAGCGCAGATGCCCTTAAATCTAAGATCCATGAAGAAGTCGAAGCTAGCGTTGCCAAGATGGGTTTTGTAAAGCGTGATGAGTTCGATCGTTTAGCGGCGCAAGTTGCGGCGATGAAGGGCGGAGCCTCAACTAAGAAGGCTTCTGCAAAGAAAGCCGCGCCTAAGAAATCGGTAACTAAGAAGTCTGCAATGAAGAAGAGCGCTCCTAAGAAGAAGGCGGTTAAGAGGTAATGTCTAACGAATTAAACGCTGCCAATTCAACCGAAGATAACGCTCCTTCACTAGTAGAAGAGGTAAAAGTCGAACTAACCGATATTGATAACTCAGATCTAACCGAACATGCCGCGCGTTTCGATGCGCTTCATGGAAAGTTGCAAGAAGCGCTTAACTCAATTGATGGCCTCTAAAGGTTTAATCGAAGTATTAAAAGAAAGTAAATGAGATGAAGACTCGCTTAGATGCTGAACTAGTTCGTCGTGAACTAGCGCGCTCACGCGAGCATGCGGCCGATCTAATCGAATCTCGCTCAGTCTTAGTTGGAGGAATCCCAGCTACAAAGCCAGCAACGCAGGTAGATGCTGAAACCTCGATAACAATTCAAGGTGATCGCGATGATTTTGTCTCTCGTGGCGGCCATAAATTAGCGGGGGCTTTAGAAGTTTTTAAGGACGTTGTTGTTGAAGGAAAGAATTGTCTCGATGCGGGCGCGTCCACTGGTGGTTTCACCGATGTACTTCTACGCCAAGGTGCAAAGTTGGTCGTTGCAGTTGATGTTGGCTACGGGCAATTGGCTTGGGAACTTCGCCAAGATCCACGTGTAAAGATCCTGGATCGCACAAATATCCGCCACCTAACTGGAGATATGGTCGGAGAAGAAATCGATTTAGTTGTTGCAGATCTTTCATTTATCTCACTCTCTTTAGTACTTCCGGCACTGGCTGCAGTTTCCAAACCGAACGCTGATTTTGTTTTAATGGTGAAGCCACAATTTGAAGTTGGCCGTGAAAAGTTAGGTGCAGGTGGCGTTGTACGCGACCCTGAACTTCGTAAGGCTGCCGTGCTAGATGTCGCTGAGTCCGCTTATGACGTTGGCCTTGGAACGATGGGAATTGCCGCTTCACCACTTCCAGGCCCTGCCGGAAATGTCGAGTACTTCCTATGGCTAAGACGTGGTGCGCCAGCAATCGATGAAGCATCTGTTTCACAAGCGATAGCGATGGGACCTGCCTAATGTCACGTCATGCAATATTTGTCGTCAACGCATCGCGCGCAGAAGCAGTTGCTGCAACGAAAGAGATCTCACAAATCCTTCTCAAAGATGGATTCACACTTTCAACTCCTTCAGAAATTTCGATCCTTGGAATTTCTCAACATTCAGCTGAAGATCTTCCAAAGGCTGAAGTTGTATTGGTTCTTGGGGGAGATGGCACCATCCTTCGCGGCTCTGAAATCGCGCGCCGCCAAGATATTCCAATTCTCGGTATCAACCTTGGCCATGTTGGATTTATGGCAGAGGTTGAAAAACCAGCGCTATCTGAAATTGCTGCCAGCGTTATTGCCAAAGATTATGTAACTGAAAACCGCATGGTTTTAAAGTATTCGGTAGAGCGTTCTGGAAAAGTTGTAGATACAGGTTGGGCGCTCAACGAAGTTACCGTCGAACGTAACGGAACAACGATGGTTGAACTCTTTGTGCAGATCGATGGACGCCCGCTCTCTCGCTGGGGCTGCGATGGACTCATCTGCTCAACGCCAACCGGTTCAACTGCATATGCATTTAGCGCAGGTGGTCCGGTTCTCTGGCCCGAAATTGATGCGCTCGTACTTCTACCGATTTCTGCACATGCGTTATTTTCACGTCCCATGGTGGTCTCACCGAAATCTGAAATCATCGTAGACATTGAATCCAGTGATGCGCTTTTATCTTCTGATTCGCTCCGTAAGTTCCCCTTGCAATTAAGTGATCGAATATTGATCACACGTGATTCATCAGTAATCAAACTCTCACATATTAAACCGACGCTCTTTACCGATCGATTGGTGGCTAAATTCAAACTTCCCGTTGAAGGTTGGCGCGGTGAGTGAACGTTCTTATTTAGAGGAAATCTCAATTCGTTCGATCGGCGTTATTGATCAATCATCTCTTGAATTAGATCCGGGTTTAAATGTATTAACGGGCGAAACTGGTGCGGGAAAGACGATGATTCTGACTGCTCTTCAACTAGTTCTAGGTGGCAAGAGCGATAGTTCTTTAGTTCGGCATGGCAGCGAAAGATTGTTGGCGTCGGCACGTTTTTCAGTAAATAAAACTATCGCCGAAATCGCAATTGAATCCGGCGCCGATGTTGAAGATGGAACTTTGATTTTAACTCGTACCGTAAATGCAGATGGCAAAAGTAAAGCGGTTGCTGGCGGTGCCAACGTTCCCGCAGCAACGCTGGCCTCGCTCGCTGATCATCTCGTTGAAATCCATGGACAGGCCGCTAATCATCAAATTGTTAAGCCAGCACGGCAACGCGAACTCCTTGATCGTTTTATTGGTGGTGATTTATCTAAAGCGTTGCTGCAGTATCAAGAAAATTTCAATGGCTATAACGAGTTGAAGGCCCGAATCAAAGCGATGCGCGAGAGCGTTAGCAAACGTGATTCTCAGATAGCAGAGCTGCAAGAGTTTTCATCTGCCTGGATAAAGTTGAAGGCGGTTCGTGGGGAAGTGGCATCTACCAATGATCAGATCTCGCGACTTTCCAGCGTTGAGGATCTAAGAGTTGCAGCAGATGGCGCAACCCAAGCCATTACAAACGAGGAAGAAGGCTCGCTAACTTCTCTGGGTGCAGCACGTCGTTACCTAGATGTGGCTAAAGGTAAAGATGGAAAGTTGGATGAGATTTCATCTCGTATCGCCGAAGGTTTCTTCTTAATTGATGATGCAGCGCGTGATCTCGCTTCATATCTGGCATCTCTTGAAGCAGACCCCGGACAATTAGATACTTTGCAGGCTCGCAAGGCTGAACTTGCTGCCTTTTTAAAGAATTGGGGTTCTTCGGCCGAACCTGATGAAGATTTAGTTCTACTAGCCGCAAAGGCAAAGAGCGCAAAGACTGAGATTGAAGACCTAACTGGCGGCGATGAACGTATCGCAGAGTTAGAGAAGGAACTCGGCGATATCAAGAAGAAACTCTTGTCGGCGGCAGAGAAGTTGACACAGGTTCGCGCTGCGGGGGCGAGCAAACTCTCGCTAGCAGTCTCCGAAGAAATTCATCAACTTTCGATGCCGCACACTCAGTATTCGGTTTCAGTGAACTCACCAGATTACAAAGGCGCTCTCAAGGAATCTGATTTCACGCTCCTTGGTTGTGATGAAGTTTCAATGCAGATCCAAGGCCATAAGGATGGTCCGTTAATTGCTCTTGGTAAGGGCGCAAGTGGTGGCGAAATGTCTCGCATTATGTTGGCGTTAGAAGTTGTCCTTGCTGCAACACATCCGGTTGGCACATATATATTTGATGAAGTCGACGCAGGCGTTGGCGGTAAAGCTGCAATTGAAGTTGGTCGCAGACTTGCTGCTCTTGCACAACACACACAGGTTATCGTGGTCACACATCTGCCACAGGTTGCAGCATGGGCCGATCGCCACTTCGTTGTAAAGAAGAGTAGCGATGGAACGGTTACTGCTTCAGATGTTCAGGCGTTAGATGCCGCATCCCGCGTGGAAGAGATCGCAAGAATGCTCGCTGGTCTTGAAGAGTCGACAAGTGCACGCGAACACGCCGCCGAGCTACTGGCGATGCGGGGCCAAGCCCGAAAGTAGTGATAAGTTTGTCTTCCATGGGCCAAGCGCATGTGACTAAACATATTTTCGTAACCGGTGGAGTAGCTTCAAGTCTCGGTAAAGGGCTCACCGCATCAAGTCTTGGCAGGCTATTAGTTGCCCGCGGTATTCGTGTAACCATGCAGAAGCTCGATCCATACCTAAACGTTGATCCCGGCACCATGAACCCATTTCAGCACGGTGAAGTTTTCGTTACCGATGATGGCGCTGAAACAGATCTCGATATTGGCCACTACGAACGTTTTCTTGATCGCAACTTGCAGGGCTCAGCGAATGTAACAACAGGTCAGG
>JBIIUL010000078.1:0-5354 GCA_044340015.1 Candidatus Planktophila sp. | reverse complement strand
ATCGCGCCTTGGGCGAGCGCGACAACTAGAAAAACTTGGACGCGACGAAGCAATTTAGGATCGTTGCGGACCAAGATGTAGTACGCGGCAGTTAATCCAAGCAGAGCGATAACCGCATCTGCGTGGATCCAGGAGACGGTGCGGATATCAAAACCAAATCGCTGCGCCTTTTCATCTCCAGCATGTGGACCAGATCCGGTGACGATCGTGCCGAGAATAATCACCACGAAAGTTAAACCAATATGCAAGACAGATACTCGCTTGGTTAACTTATCAAGATCTGTGCGAGGGCGAGCTGAATACTCTCTTCGCGAGTACAGGGATGCAGCACCCGCTATCAGGATTATTGATAGCAACAAGTGGCCAGCAACAGGTAGCGGATGTAAATCTGTCAGAACTGTTATCCCACCAAGAATGCCTTGGCCAAGAATTCCAAGGACTTGTCCCAGCGCTAGCGAACGCAGATCGCGGCGTTGTCTATATAGAACGTTGATGAGAACTGCTAAAGCGACAGCAACGAGCGCAAAAGTTAGTAAGCGATTGCCGAACTCGATCCAAGCATGTAATTGACCTTCTGCTTGATGAGGTACCGGCGTATAGGAACCGGGTGTGCACTCCGGCCAAGTTGGGCAGCCCAGCCCTGATCCAGTTATTCGCACCGCGCCACCAGTTAAGACCAAGCCAGCCTGCAAAGTTAATAGCGCGCCATAGAGAAATCTGCGCAGCTTCATGGCCTTAGCCTAAGACCGCGCGGGGAAATAGGCGCTCAAAGTCGCGCCGTATAAGTGGCGAGAAGGCATGAATTAAGACACAATAGTGTTGTGAAAATCAAGGAGCGTCCAGATGTGGTGGCAGGCGATGACCTGCGCACTCGCGATGCCGTGGCCCGCTCAATCCTTGAAAATGGACCTTCCACCGCAGTCTCCCTGGGCGAGCGCCTAGGTCTGACTCCAGCGGGAATTCGCCGCCATCTAGACCTGCTTGTCGCAGATGGAATTCTCGAAGCGCGCGATCCACGGATCGCTCCAGCACGCGGTCGCGGCAGACCGTCGAAAGTTTTTGTGATGACCGATAACGGGCGCGAGAAGTTTGAACATTCTTATGACGATCTAGCGGTAGCAGCTCTGAAATTTATGTCTGCACAATCGGGGGAGCACCTCGTACAAGCATTTGCTCAATCGCGCGCTGATGATATTTCTCGTAAGGGCGCCGCAACTATGGCAAAGAGCGAGAATAAAGTTCAAGCGCTTGCAGAGTTCCTAACCGAACAAGGTTACGCAGCAAGCGTTGGCCCACGTGGGACTGGTGAAGAACTTTGTCAGCACCATTGTCCAATTGCACACGTCGCCGCAGAATTTCCCCAGTTATGTGAAGCCGAGACAGAGGCGCTTTCGAATCTGCTCGGAACACATGTACAACGCTTAGCCACCATCGCACACGGCGATGGTGTTTGCACTACTTACATTCCACAAGTCACAAGTAAATCAACAGCCGGAAAGGCGCAAAAATGACAACAGCACATCCAGAGCTCGAAGGTCTTGGAAACTACGAATACGGTTGGTCAGATGGTAACGATGCTGGCGCGAACTCGAAACGTGGCATTAACGAAGATGTGGTTCGCGACATCTCTTCCAAGAAGGACGAACCGCAGTGGATGTTAGATCTGCGCCTTAAGGGTTTAGCACTATTCGAAAAGAAACCGATGCCATCATGGGGATCTGATCTTTCTGGAATCTTCTTCGACACTATCAAATACTTCGTTCGCTCAACTGAGAAACAGGCTGCTACTTGGGATGATCTTCCTGAAGAGATCAAAAATACTTACGATCGTTTGGGTATCCCAGAAGCGGAAAAACAGCGCCTAGTATCTGGCGTTGCCGCGCAATATGAATCTGAAGTTGTTTATCACTCAATCCGCGAAGATCTTGCCGCTCAGGGAGTTATCTTCCTTGATACCGATAGCGGACTAAAGCAGCACCCTGAACTATTTAAAGAGTACTTCGGGTCAGTCATTCCAGTTGGCGACAATAAGTTTGCGGCGCTCAACACATCTGTCTGGTCTGGTGGTTCTTTCATCTACGTGCCAAAGGGCGTACACGTTGAGATTCCTTTGCAGGCATATTTCCGAATCAACACCGAAAACATGGGACAGTTTGAGCGCACCTTGATCATCGCTGATGAGGATTCATATATCCACTATGTAGAAGGTTGCACAGCGCCAATTTACAAATCAGATTCACTTCACTCAGCAGTAGTAGAAATCATCGTGAAGAAGGGTGCACGCGTTCGTTACACCACGATTCAAAACTGGTCTAATAACGTTTACAACCTCGTAACCAAGCGCGCTACCTGTGCTGAAGGTGCAACGATGGAATGGGTTGATGGAAATATTGGCTCAAAGGTAACCATGAAGTACCCAGCAGTTATGTTGATGGGCCCACATGCCAAGGGCGAAACGCTCTCACTCGCATTTGCAGGTCCGGGTCAACATCAAGATTCTGGTGCGAAGATGGTTCACGCAGCCCCTTACACATCCTCGTCAGTAATCTCTAAATCAGTTGCGCGTGGCGGCGGTCGTACTTCTTACCGCGGTCTCGTACAGGTCCAAGAAGGAGCACATCACTCAAAGAGCACTGTTAAATGCGATGCGCTTTTGGTCGACACGATTTCTCGCTCTGACACATACCCGTATGTCGATATCCGTGAAGACGATGTCTCAATGGGCCACGAGGCAACTGTGTCGAAAATCAGCGATGATCAGCTCTTCTATCTAATGTCACGCGGACTTACTGAAGATGAGGCGATGGCGATGATCGTTCGCGGCTTTATCGAACCAATCGCTCGTGAACTTCCAATGGAGTATGCACTTGAGTTAAACCGACTAATTGAACTTCAGATGGAAGGTGCTGTCGGTTAATGACAACGCTCACCACTAACTACTTAACGCCGACTGGGCGAGAAGAGGCCTGGCGCTTTACTCCGTTGAAGCGTTTAGGTGGTCTTCATGATGGCACCGCAGTAATTGCCGATCGCAAATCATTGTCGCTTAAAGGTGCAGCAGCAGATGGCGTGAGTTTCGAAAGAGTCTCCCGTGAGCTAGCTACGCCGCTCACCGAAACTGATGATGCCATCGTTGGTCGTATCCGAGAAAGCGCAGCGGACGTTGCAGTCCTAACCATTAAGGCAAACACCGAAGTAGCAGGGCCGATCTTCTTAAATCGCAGGATAGGAGCGTTCGATTCCGCTGAGCTTTCACGAGTTCAGATTCGAATCGAAAACCACGCTAAGGCAACAGTGATTATCGAGAACAGCGGCGATACCCACCTTGCAGAAGATATGGAAATCTCTGTTGCACCTGGTGCAAACTTAACGTTGGTGACTTTGCAAGAGTGGGATGGAAAAACCATTCACTCTGGCCGCCATCACGCTATCGTCGATCGCGATGCAACTTTTAAATCAATCGTTGTAACCGTTGGCGGCTCTCTGGTTCGCTTACTTCCAACTGTTGACTTCATTGCACCTGGCGCGTCTTGCGAACTATTGGGCGTTTACTTTGCAACTTCTGGTCAGTTCTTCGAACACCGTATGTTTGTAGATCACAAAGTGCCTAACGCAAAATCTCGCGTGAACTACAAGGGCGCCCTTGCTGGCGATGGAGCCCATACCGTCTGGATCGGGGATGTCTTTATTCGCGCAGCAGCTGAAGGCACCGATACCTACGAGTTAAACCGTAATCTCTTGCTCACAGATGGTGCGCGCGCAGATTCAGTTCCTAACTTGGAGATTGAAACCGGCGAGATTGTTGGAGCAGGACACGCCAGCACAACTGGTCGCTTTGATGACGAACAACTCTTCTACTTAATGTCACGCGGTATCAATGCAGCGGATGCACGTCGCTTAGTTGTTCGTGGTTTCTTCAATGAGATCGTCTCCGAAATAGGCGTTGAAGAGATTCAAGAGCGCCTTATGGATCGCATCGATGGCGAACTTGCGAAGGCTGGTTCATAAATGAGCGATCTAAAACTTAGCGAGCTAGTCGCGGGCAAGCCCATCAAGATTGAGAAAGATGGACGCGCCATCTGCGTTGCACGCGTGGGCGACGAAGTATTTGCTGTTGATGACACTTGCTCGCACTCAGATGCATCACTTTCTGAAGGCGATGTCACAGATTTCAAGATCGAGTGCTGGCTTCACGGTGCTGAATTCGATCTACGTACTGGCGAAGCGTTAACCCCGCCAGCAGTTGCACCGTTAAAGACTTATTCAGTAAGCGTTGACGGAGACTCCGTCACGGTAGATGCGTAGCGAGGATAGTTGATGAGCACTCTAGAAATTCGTGGACTTAAAGTCTCTGTAGATACCGAGAGCGGTGCTGTAGAAATTCTCAAAGGCGTAGACCTGACTATCAAGTCTGGTGAAACGCACGCAATCATGGGTCCAAACGGTTCAGGCAAATCAACTCTTGCCTACTCAATCGCAGGACATCCCAAGTACACAATCACTAGTGGAACCGTCACGCTAGATGGCGTAGATGTTCTTGAAATGACTGTTGACGAGCGCGCCAAGGCAGGGCTTTTTCTAGCGATGCAATATCCAGTAGAAGTTCCTGGCGTATCTGTCTCTAACTTCCTTCGTACTGCGGCAACAGCGCTGCGCGGTGAAGCGCCTAAGTTACGTACATGGGTAGGCGAAGTAAAAGACGCGATGGAAGCCCTAAGCATGGATCCATCTTTTGCTCAACGTAATGTCAACGAAGGTTTCTCTGGCGGAGAAAAGAAGCGCCACGAAATCATGCAGCTTGAACTACTTAAACCAAAGATGGCGATTCTTGACGAGACAGATTCGGGCCTTGACGTTGATGCCCTTCGCATCGTCTCTGAAGGCGTGAATCGCGCTAAGACAAATAACAATCTTGGAGTAGTTCTTATCACCCACTACACCCGAATTCTGCGCTACATCAAGCCAGATTTCGTACACGTCTTCGCGAATGGCAAGATCGTCGAACAAGGTGGAGCAGAACTTGCTGACAAACTAGAAGCAAATGGTTACGCGGAGTATGTAACTGCGTAACGACGCAATTACTCATATACATGTCATTTGATGCAGTCGCTATCCGCGCCGATTTTCCGATCTTTGATCGTAAGATCCGCGATGGAAAGCGCCTGGTCTATCTAGATAGCGGTGCGACAAGTCAGAAGCCGAACGTTGTTATCGAAGCGGAAAGTAATTTCTACCGCTTACATAACGCTGCTGCCCATCGCGGAGCCCATCAATTAGCTGAAGAAGCAACCGAGGCAATCGAAGCAGCGCGAAGAATCGTCGCTGATTTCCTTGACGGAAAAGAAGATGAGATC
>JBIIUL010000077.1:0-5383 GCA_044340015.1 Candidatus Planktophila sp. | reverse complement strand
CAGATCGCGTTGCAAGATCAACAATTTCAACCTTGGTAACTTTTGCAGGAGAAAGTGCATGTGCAACAAATTGTGCAGGATCTTCCGACCAATCGACGATATCAATCTTCTCGCCATGGAGTTCTTCCATAACTGCATTGGCACGTGAACCCATTGGACCAATCAAAGATCCCTTAGGTGAAACACCTGCGCGATGTGAGCGAACCGCCAACTTGGTGCGATGTCCTGCCTCGCGAGCAACTTCCATAATTTCAACGATGCGATCATTGATTTCGGGAACTTCGAGTGCGAAGAGTTGCTTAACTAACGCAGGGTGGCTGCGTGAGAGCATGATCTCTGGCCCTTTCATTCCCTGTTTAACTTCAACTACAAAGCACTTGATGCGATCGCCATGGTTGTAAACCTCACCAGGAACTTGTTCTTGCGGAGGAATTCGCCCTTCGACCTTGCCGAGGTTTACATGGATCATCTTGGGATCGCGACCTTGTTGCACAATTCCAGAGATAACATCGCCAACTGATGCGCTGAACTCGCCAACTATTTCGGCATCATTATTGGCGCGCATCTTTAACTTGATGACCTGTCTAACTGTTGAAGTTGCTGTACGTGCAAAACCTTCTGGGTCATCTCGCTCTTCTGAGATTCGTTCGCCAAGTT
Organism: Candidatus Planktophila sp.; assembly: GCA_044340015.1. Classification (GTDB taxonomy): domain Bacteria; phylum Actinomycetota; class Actinomycetes; order Nanopelagicales; family Nanopelagicaceae; genus Planktophila. Next base: position 4,726 of record JBIIUL010000077.1, on the reverse strand, counting down.
CGTTAAAGGTTGGAACCCAGATAACTATCTCGCCAGTTTCACGATCGATGCTGGCACGGGCTTGACGCTTTGGAGCATCCGTTTCGTAATAAGCAGCCAAGACCCCTGCTTCAATTTCTGTAATCAAATCTTCCAGCGGCATCTGCTTATGAGTTGCCAGCGCGATTAGCGCATCGACATCAACCTGGCCTTTATTCATCGCCAGCCTCGTCAGTTAAAGCTTCGTTATTTAATTTCTGGGCTTCTTCTTTTCGGTTAAATTCGATTTCAACGACTGCGCGCTTTATATCTGCGAAGTTAACGGTATGGGTTTTTATGCGACCTTTGATGTTTTCAACTAGCGTGGTAGTTATTTCATTAAATTCGGTGAGGCGGCCAGTAGTCACCGTTCCATCTTGAAAAGTCACCTTTACCAAACGAGTTAAGTTCTTCGTCCAATGGCGGGGCAGAGTAAGTGGACGATCAACACCTGGTGAAGTTACTTCTAGAGTAAATGGTGTTTCATCCATAAAGGTTGCGGCATCTAGTAGCTCTGAGATCAGACGCGAGACAACGGTGACTTGATCTAGGTTTAGCGGGCTTTGGCCATCAACGATGCAGGTTACTACACGGTGGCTGCCGGCAGATGTTAATTGGACTTCTTCAAGATAGAAACCGGCTTCAGTAACAGCGGGTTCGATCAACTGGGTAATTGACTGTGTCAGTGACACTTGTGGCTCCTTTATTAACTTTTTATTAATTTGTTATTTAGTTTTTACTACGCGCCAAGTTTAGCACCGATTAATTATGGGTTAACGCAGCGCGTTAAAGGTATCGAAGGCTACTTTTAGAATCAGCGCTGCTGTTATACCCATAAAGACTTTTCGAACTAAACCTGAGCCGCCACGTAGGGCGATGCGAACACCAATTAGCCCGCCACAGACATTTGCGATCGCCAGGGTTAAGCCGATTTTCCAGAGTATTTCCCCGTTAACGCCAAAGACCAGAATGGCACCGCCATTGGTAGCGACATTGACGACTTTTGCTATTGCAGAGGCTGACAAAAAAGCAAAACCCATGACCGCGACCAATAAAAGAATTAAGAAGGATCCAGTTCCAGGACCGATGATGCCATCGTAGAAACCAATTACTAGCGCAGCGGCGGCCGAAATCTTTAGCCTTTTGCTTTCGCTATGGCGCATCGATTCAATCTGCCCCAGTTGCGGACGTTTCCAGGTGTAGATCAGAACTGCGATCAAGAGCGCAACAACTAGTGGTTTCAAAACTTCTGTTGGGATAAGCGAGGCAAGAGATGCCCCACCCATAGATCCGATAAAGGCGGGTATCGCCATAACAATCAATAACTTCGAACTCACCTTTATATTTCGGCGATAGGTGATCGCAGAGACTGCTGTTCCAAAGATAGATGGGACCTTATTTGTTCCGAGAACTACAACAGTTTCAGTTTTCGCAAGGCCAATCAGCATTGCGGGAAGTTGAATTAGCCCTCCCCCGCCGGCGATCGCATCAATAAGCCCAGCGCAGAAAGCGGCAGCAGCCAGAAAGGCGAGAGTGTAGAGAGTTAGATCTGCAAACACTTTAAGAAAGTGAAGCGATAAGAGTTGTCACGGCAGAGATAGCATCGCCAACTGCGACTTCTGATTTCTCTCCTGATTTACGGTTACGGAGTTCAATCTTGCCGTCTGCAAGTGATTTACCGACAACGATAATCACAGGGATTCCAATTAGCTCAGCATCTTTAAATTTAACGCCAGCGCTTGGATCGCGGCGATCATCGAGCATTACTGTGATGCCAGATGCCTCAAGCTTGGTTGCGATATCGAGTGCGGTATCGAATGGCAGATCTTCTTTACCAGTGGCGACGATATGTACTTTCGCTGGCGCTACTTCTAGCGGCCAAACCAGGCCGATTTCGTCATAACTTTGTTCAGCGATTGCCGCTACTGCGCGCGATACGCCGATTCCGTAAGAACCCATTGTGACGACTTGTGATTTGCCGTTTTGATCAAGCACGGTAAGACTAAGTGCATCCGCGTACTTGCGACCCAATTGGAAGATATGGCCGATCTCAATTGCACGATCGATAACAACTGCAGTTGAACAGTCTGGACAAGAATCGCCTTCGCGAATTTCAGCAGCTTCAACGTAGGCATCAGGTGTGAAGTCACGACCATTGACTACGTTGCGGGCATGGCGATCTTTCTTATTCGCACCAGTTACCCAAGAAGTACCAGGTGCAACGCGAGGATCGGCGTAGACAGTGATGCCAAACTTTCCAGCATCTTGTGGACCGATATATCCCTTAACTAAACCTGGGTGCTTTGCAAAATCTGCGTCTTCAAATACACGTAACTCTTCAACTCCAGGTAGGCCTGCCTGTAAACGCTTCAGATCAACTTCGCGATCACCCGGTACCAATACTGAGATCGCTTTTTTGTCGGCCATCAATAAAACATTCTTTAGGGTTGCTGCGCCGGTAAATCCGCCACCGAATTTCGCGTTGAGCAAGTCAACGAGTGAATCAATAGTTGGAGTATTAGGAGTATCGAGTTCCTCAAGCGCTGGAACGCCTGATGCATCTACAGGCGCAACCTTGGTGACCATCGCTTCTACGTTGGCGGCGAATCCACACTTAGGGCAGAGAACGTAAGTATCTTCACCTGTTGGGCAAGGTGCCAAGAACTCTTCTGATTTAGATCCACCCATCGCGCCAGAGACAGCCTTAACGATGTTGTATTTAAGGTGGAGGCGATCAAAGGTGCTGATGTAAGCGTCGCGATGCTTCTCGTAAGAAATGCCAAGGCCCTCATCAGTTAAATCAAAAGAGTAAGAATCCTTCATTACGAACTCGCGGCCACGGATGATTCCGCTACGTGGGCGCGCTTCATCGCGGAACTTATTTTGAATCTGATAAATCGTTAGAGGTAAGTCTTTATAAGATGAATATTCGCCTTTAACCATCAAGGTAAACATCTCTTCGTGGGTTGGACCTAGTAAATAATCGCCACCCTTGCGATCTTGCAATCTAAAGAGAGATGGACCGTACTCTTCCCAACGATTGGTGGCCTCATATGCCTCTTTCGGCAAGAGCGCTGGAAAATGTACCTCTTGAAATCCAGCCTTATCCATTTCTTCACGGATAATATTTTCAACGTTGCGCAGAGTGATTACGCCAAGTGGCAACCATGAGTAAATTCCCGCAGCTATGCGGCGGATATAACCAGCGCGTACTAAGAGCTTATGGCTTGGAACTTCTGCATCTGCAGGATCATCGCGCAGGGTGCGAAGAAAGAGGCTGGACATGCGCAACATGGGCGCAACCTTATCGCGTAATTACTTAACTGTGACGGAAGGTTCGCCTGAACCAACGCCAGCGGCTTCCATTTCTTCGGCCAATCGCATCGCTTCTTCGATAAGAGTTTCAACGATCATCGCTTCAGGAACAGTCTTGATTACTTCACCCTTAACAAAGATCTGGCCTTTACCGTTTCCAGATGCGACGCCGAGATCTGCCTCACGCGCTTCGCCGGGTCCATTTACAACGCAACCCATAACTGCAACGCGAAGTGGAACGGTCATTCCTTCAAGACCGGCTTGGACTTTTTCAGCCAAGGTATAAACATCTACTTGTGCGCGACCACATGATGGGCAAGAGACAATCTCGAGCTTACGCTGGCGCAAATTAAGTGATTCAAGGATTGAGATACCAACTTTTACTTCCTCAACAGGAGGTGCTGACATTGATACACGAATCGTGTCTCCAATACCTTCTGCCAAAAGAATTCCGAATGCTGTTGCAGATTTGATTGTTGCTTGGAAGGCAGGGCCTGCCTCTGTTACGCCAAGGTGTAATGGGTAATCACATTTTGCCGCCAAGATGCGATAAGCATTAACCATAGTGACAGGGTCATGATGCTTAACGGAAATCTTTAGGTTTGAGAAACCATGTTCCTCAAATAGCGATGCTTCCCAAAGCGCAGATTCAGCAAGCGCTTCAGGGGTTGCCTTGCCGTACTTTGCAAGCAAGCGTGGATCAAGTGATCCGGCATTTACGCCGATACGAATTGGAATGCCAGCATCGCCTGCAGCTTTGGCTACCTCTTTAACCTTGTCATCAAATTGTTTGATATTGCCTGGGTTTACGCGAACTGCAGCGCACCCAGCATCAATTGCGGCAAAGATATATTTTGGTTGAAAGTGAATATCTGCAATAACGGGTATCTGAGATTTCTTTGCGATCTGTGCAAGTGCATCAGCATCATCTTGACTTGGAACTGCAACGCGCACGATCTGACATCCCGCAGCAGTTAGTTCGGCGATCTGTTGCAACGTTGAATTCACATCAGCAGTTAACGTTGTGCACATAGATTGCACGCTTACCGGTGAATCACTTCCTACTCCGACGCTGCCGACCTGCAATTGTCGAGTCTTGCGACGAGGATGTAGCGGAGCAGGTGGGGCGCTTGGAATTCCGAGATCAACCATGGCCCTATTCTGCACCAAAAATAGGCAATCGGCGATTTAACCGCCGCACCGCTGCTTAGAAGTTGAGCGAAATTGGATTAAAAATATCTGCAATCAAAAGCAGAACAGTGAGCGCAGCCAAGATCACAAAGACCGTTGCAGTAATTGGTGTGAGCACTTGCACATCGATGGCAGCAGGGCGCGGCTTTCGACGAATCTTTGCAAAAAGCGCACGGATCTCGTCTGCAATCGCAACCGCCAT
>JBIIUL010000076.1:0-5409 GCA_044340015.1 Candidatus Planktophila sp. | reverse complement strand
GCAAGAGCGTTAGCCCACAGTTATATGTTGCTTGCGGAATTTCAGGTGCGATCCAACACCGCGCAGGTATGCAGACATCTAAGACAATCGTCGTCGTAAATAAAGATCCTGAAGCACCACTCTTTGATATCGCAGATTTCGGCGTAATCGGCGATCTATTCAACGTATTGCCACAGGCTACGCAGGGTATATCAGCGAAAAAGGGTTAATTACTGGCGTCAACTAGACTGCTCCAATGAGCGTCTACCTAGATCATGCGGCAACTACGCCGATGGCTGATGCTGCAATTGCAGCGATGACTAGCTCACTCTCCAAGATCGGCAACCCTTCTTCACTTCACACACAGGGTCGCGCAACTAGAAAAGATGTAGAAGATGCGCGCGAAGTAATCGCCAAAGCAGTTGGCGCACTGCCTTCCGAAATTATCTTTACCGGATCTGGCACCGAAGCAGATAACGCGGCAATAAAAGGTTTGTTCTGGAAATCTGGCAAGAAAGTAATTGTGATCAGCGCTGTTGAACATCATGCGGTTCTAGATCCAGCACGCTGGTTAGTCGAACACGAAGGCGCAGAGTTAATCGAAATCCCAGTAACTAAGACAGGTTTAATTGATCTAGATTTTCTAAAGGAGTTAATCGCAAAGCGCGGCAACGAGATCGCGCTGATTTCAGTTATGCACTCAAATAACGAGACCGGTGTCATTCAACCAGTTGCTGAAGTTGTAAAAATTGCTGGAGATATTCCAGTCCACACAGATGCGGTTCAATCATTTACCAAGACGCCAATTTCTTATAAAGAGCTCGGTGTCATGTCGATGGCGCTAAGCGCTCATAAAGTTGGTGGACCACTTGGTATCGGAGTCCTTGTACTTCGTCGCGCCTTTGAAATTCCTGCGCTCTTGCATGGCGGGGGACAAGAGCGCGAAATTCGCAGTGGAACTTTAAATGCGCCATCAATCGTCGCCTTTGCCGCAGCTGTAGAAAGTTCAAATTACGATTCTGCGCGAGTAAGCGCGCTACGCGATCGCTTTGAAAGCGGACTTCGTGCCTCAGTGCCAGATGCTTATATAAATGGTGCGGATGCACCGCGCTTACCTGGCATCACCAATGTGACCTTTCCTGGAACACAGAGCGATTCTCTTCTCTTGTTAATGGACTCTGAAAAAGTTTCTTGTTCAACAGGTGCTGCTTGCAGCGCTGGCGTGCACCGCCCCAGCCATGTCTTACTTGCTATGGGCCACACGGAAATAACTGCGCAGTCTTCGCTCCGTTTTTCTTGTGGCGCTACCTCAACTGAATCCGATATTGATTTTGCACTATCTGTGCTTCCCACCGTTATAAATCGCGGCAGAGCGGCGGCATCCAAATGAAGATAATCGCAGCGATGAGTGGCGGCGTTGATTCTGCAGTTGCAGCAGCGCGCGCAGTTGAAGCCGGACATGAAGTAATTGGCGTGCACTTAGCGCTTGCTTCAAACCCACAGAAATATCGTTCTGGTGCGCGCGGTTGCTGCACCATTGAAGATTCACACGATGCCCGTCGCGCCGCAGATAAAATCGGTATTCCTTTCTATATCTGGGATATGGCCGAAGAATTTCATCAGGGCGTTGTTGAAAACTTTCTTGCCGAATATGCAGCAGGTCGCACACCCAACCCATGTCTACGTTGCAACGAGAAGATTAAATTTGCTGCTGTGCTAGATCGCGCAAAGGCGATGGGTTTTGATGGCGTTGTTACTGGTCACTATGCGCGCACCCAAGAAGGTCCCATGGGCCGCACCCTGCACCGCGCAATTGATCCGCTAAAAGATCAGTCATATGTTCTAGCGGTTTTAAATACTGAACAAATCAACGGTGCGATATTTCCATTAGGCGATACTGAAAAAGTTGATATCCGCATTGAAGCCGAAGCGCGTGGTTTAGCAGTTGCCCAGAAGCCCGATAGCCACGATATTTGTTTTGTTCCTTCCGGTGATAACGCAGGTTGGCTACGCGATCGCTTAGGCAGTGAAACAGGTCCAATTGTTGATCAGACAGGAACCAAGATCGGTGAACATAAAGGCGCTTACACATACACAATCGGGCAGCGCAAAGGCTTGGGACTTACCGTTCCAACTGCTGATGGCTCACCGCGCTTTGTTTTAAAGATCGAACCGGTAACAAATACTGTCGTTGTTGGATCTCGCGAAGAGCTTGCGGTTAGCCAATTACAAGGCGAGAAAACTATTTGGTGTGGCCCAGCAATTGATGAGAAACCGCTTCGTGGATTTGTTCAGGTCCGCGCCCATGGAGCACCGCTTGATTGCAATTATTACTATGCAGATGGCCGTTTAGTTGCAGATTTAGATAAGCCGCTACTTGGTATCGCCAATGGCCAAGCGATGGTTATTTACGATGGTGATCGTGTGGTGGGTTCAGCAACAATTTGCGAGAGCGCATGAGCAACCAAGCACGCCACCGCATCACCGAGTTAACTAACGAAATCCGCGATCACCAATTTAAATATTATGTTTTAGATGCTCCAACAATTACCGATGCGCAATTTGATGCCCTGCTAAAAGAGTTAGGGGCGCTAGAAGCTAAGCACCCCGAGCTCCTTGCACCGGATTCACCATCACTTGGCGTGGGCGGGGGATTTGCCACAACCTTTGATCAACACGATCACATCGAGAAGATGATGAGCCTTGATAACGTCTTTGATACCCAAGAGCTTGCAGCGTGGTTTGATCGTGTTGAAAAAGAGATTGGTGAAACTTCCTACCTCTGCGAGTTAAAGGTAGACGGCCTTGCGATCAACTTACTCTTTGAAGATGGTCAGTTAACACGCGCACTAACCCGCGGCAATGGCGTAACTGGTGAAGATGTAACGCTTAACGTTAAAACTATTAAGGGTTTACCACACGCACTAAGCGGCAAGAAGGTGCCAACACGTATTGAGGTCCGCGGTGAAGTCTTCTTCCCGCTGGCAGCCTTTCAAGAGTTAAATGATGGTTTAGAAGAATCTGGTAAATCGCTATTTGCTAATCCTCGAAATGCTGCAGCAGGTTCACTTCGCCAGAAAGATCCGCGTGTTACTGCATCGCGTCCACTTAGCGTTGTAGTTCACGGCATCGGTGCGCGCGAAGGACTTACCTTTACCGAACAATCCGCAGCGTACGAAACTTTGAAAGGCTTAGGGCTACCAACGAGTGAACGCTTTAAGGTCTGTAGCTCGCGCGCCGATGTTGAGAAATTCATTGAGTACTACAACGAACATCGCCACGATGTTGAACATGAGATCGATGGCGTGGTTATCAAAGTAGATTCCATTGCAGAACAAGAAAAACTGGGTTTTACATCGCGCGCACCGAAATGGGCGATCGCCTATAAGTATCCGCCAGAAGAGGTAACTACAAAGCTATTGGATATCAAGGTCAGCGTTGGTCGCACTGGACGCGTCACACCTTTTGCTTATATGGAACCAGTCAAAGTTGCTGGCTCAACGGTTACCAATGCGACCTTGCATAACGCGCAAGAAATCGAACGTAAAGGCGTTCTGATTGGCGATGTCGTAATTATTCGTAAAGCAGGCGATGTCATTCCTGAAGTGCTTGGTCCAGTTCTTGATAAGCGCACCGGCATCGAGCGCGCCTTCGTTATGCCAACGCAATGCCCTGATTGTGGTTCTGCGCTGCGAGCAATCACTGAGGGCGATGTTGATATTCGTTGCCCAAACACCCAGAGCTGCCCAGCGCAGTTACGTGAGCGCATTTATTACATCGGCTCCCGCGTGGCGTTAGATATAGATGTGATGGGTTATGAGGCAGCTAGCGCTTTGTTAACCGACGCGATCATCGTTGATGAATCTGATCTATTTAATTTAACAACAGAAAAGCTAATGCGCTCTGAATTTTTCACGAAGAAAGATGGCGGCGCCGGAAAGAATATTGAAAAGTTAATGGCGGCGCTGGAAGAAGCTAAGTCTCGTCCACTTTGGCGCGTAATCGTTGCGCTCTCAATTCGCCATGTGGGGCCAATTGCAGCGCAAGCGTTGGCAAATACCTTTGGCGATATGCAGGCGATCGCCAAGGCAAGCGCGCAAGAGCTCGCCGATATCGATGGCGTTGGCGAAACAATTGCCCAATCAATCATCGAATGGTTTTCCGTTGATTGGCATCGCGAAATTATTAAGAAATGGGAGAAAGCCGGCGTATTAATGCAGGTGCAGGCAACTGCTGATCTTCCTCAAACTTTGGCAGGGCTTACCTTTGTTGTTACTGGCGGGCTAGAGAAATTCACACGCGATTCGATCGCTGAAAAAATTACCGCCCACGGTGGAAAACCTGCTAGTGCGGTCTCTAAGAAAACAGATTATGTGTTGGTCGGCACAGATCCAGGATCTAAGTTGGCCAAAGCCCAGGAACTTGGCGTCACCGTCATCGATGAGGCGCGCTTTTTAGAGTTACTAGAGGGGCAGGGGTAGTCTGTACCCATGATCAACCTCGCATCTGAAACCGTACGCGAACTTCCTGCATCACCAGTGGCATTTGGCGTCGGCACTTTTATCGTCTTTGTAATCTGCCTCTATCTAGTACTTCGTCTAGATCAATAATTTTTCTCACTAGGGAAATTTCATTTGGCAAAGATCGCTATCTACGGCGGAACATTTGACCCTATTCATATAGGTCATCTTCACGTCATTGCCGAACTTTTAACTCGCGAGATAGCAGATCGAATTCTTTTAGTTCCTGCAGGACAGCCACGTTTGCGAGATCAAGAACCCGTTGCAACAGGTTCAGATCGTCGCGCAATGTGCCAAGCGGCGTTAAAGGATTTAGCTCCTGAGATTGCTAGCCGCGTAGAAGTAAATCCAATTGAAATTCTGCGCTCCGGCCCGAGTTACAGCATCGATACCGTCGAAGCAGTTGCCCAGACTTATCCAGGAGATCAAATACTTTTGATTTTAGGCACAGATGCCTTTAGCAAGATCGCAGATTGGCATCGCAGTAAAGAATTACAGGATATGGTCGACTTCATTGTTATCGATCGCCCCGACTTTCCAGGTTCGCCGAATCTGGATATCAACGCGCTCAACGTATCTGCAACTGCGGTACGCGCTGGTGAGATAGAAAGTGTTTCACCGCATGTGGCCGCTTATATAAAGGAGCACAACCTCTATGCCCGCAAGTAAGAGCGTTACTGAGTTAACTCAAGTTGCAGCCCGCGCGGCTGCTGAAAAATTTGGCACAGAGATGATTGCCATCGATCTTTCAGATCAGATGGTCCTTTCAGAAGTATTTTTAATTATTACCGGTGCAAATATCCGCCAAGTCGATGCCATTGCCGATGAGGTTGAAGAAAAACTCCGTCTGATTGGTGAAAAGCCAGCGCGCCGTGAAGGCACCGACGAATGGGTCTTGCTCGATTACTCA
>JBIIUL010000075.1:0-5463 GCA_044340015.1 Candidatus Planktophila sp. | reverse complement strand
GCGATGATTGGAACTCACTTCCTTATCGGAATTGGTGAAGCGCTGATCACCTTCTTTGCAGTTGGAGCAGTTCTTGCCAGCCGCTCAGATTTGGTTTACGGATATAAGAACCAAGTTACTCAACTAGAAATTCGGGCCAACTAATGAAGCAGAAAACATTTCTAATCTCGGGGTTTATCGCTTCACTCTTTCTCGCTGGCATCGTTTCCTTCTACGCATCATCTAGCCCTGATGGGCTAGAAAAAGTTGCTGAAGATATTGGATTTATTGAGACTGCAAAAGAGAACACAAATAGCGGTGGAATTCTCGCCGATTACGGAGTCAAGGGCGTCGATAACCCACGCCTTTCAACTGGTGCAGCCGGTGTTATTGGCGTGATTGCTACAGGTGCAATTTCAACTGGACTATTCCTATTAATCCGCCGTAAATCTGGTGAGAAAAAATAAAACTTAAAACTCCAGAACTTGATCTCGTACATACACATGGCCACCACCACGGCCATGATGTAGGCGAGCGTCTTTACTTACATCGCCACTCTGTAACCCATTCACTGCCTTCGCATGTGAAGATTTTGACGGTTCTCGCCTTTATCTCGGTCTCTGTTGCAACCCCTATTACTCGCTGGCCAGCGTTTATCGCCTTCTTTAGCCTGCTTATCTTTGCTGCAGTTATGAGCAAGATTCCGATCCTTCTCCTCTTCAAACGTGCACTGATTGAAATTCCTTTCGTCTTTTTCGCGATCTTGATGCCATTTTTTGGTGAAGGTGAAAAGTTTTCAATCTTTGGTCTGATGGTTTATCGCGACGGATTGCTAGCTGGTACCTCGATTGTGGTTAAAGGAACTCTCGGAGTTTTAGCCGCAGTAATCCTTTCAACAACAACTACAGCCCGTGAAATTCTCCGCGGTTTAGAAAAACTCAAACTGCCAATCATTATGGTTCAGATCGCCTCATTTATGTTGCGCTATATAAATGTAATTAGCGATGAGATGGAGCGTATGAAAGTTGCCCGCGAATCACGTGGCTTTATCGCAACTGGAATTAAACATTGGAAAGTTTTGGCAACCGCAGCTGCTGCGCTCTTTATTCGCTCTTACGAGCGCGGTGAACGCGTTCACCTGGCGATGCTTTCTCGCGGATTCGATGGCGCGTTGCCATCGCTCGATAGCCACGCTGTCACCGCACGCGAATGGGCTACTGCACTTTCAATTCCTGGCTTAGCGCTAGTCTCATCACTTATCGCTTTACTGATAGGTTGGTAGAGATGTCTAACTTCCCAAGCTTGCAGATTACTGAGCTTGCCTTTGCTTATCCCGATGGCAACCAAGCTTTATATGGTGTGAACCTAACAATCCAAAAAGGTGAGCGCGTTGCACTTCTTGGTCCTAACGGTGCCGGCAAAACCACGCTGGTTATGCATATGAATGGAATTCATCCGACTATGCAGGGCGAAGTTCGTATCTCTGGTGAGCTTGTAGATAGCAAGAATAAGGAATCACTAAAAGCGATTCGCTCAAAAGTAGGAATCGTCTTTCAAGATCCCGACGATCAACTATTTATGCCTACTGTTGGTGAAGATGTTGCCTTTGGTCCTTACAACATGGGGTTGCGCGGTGATGAGCTAAACAAAGTTGTTGCCGAGGCGTTAACCCAAGTGGGCATGATCGATTTCATCGATCGCCCGCCCCACCATCTATCTTTCGGTCAACGTCGCCGCGTAGCGGTTGCAACAGTGCTTGCGATGAAGCCTGAGATCTTGGTCCTTGATGAACCATCTTCTAACTTAGATCCTGCTAGCCGGCGTGAACTTGCAGACATTTTGCGTTCGTTAGATATCACGATCGTTATGGTTACCCACGACCTGCCATATGCATTTGAACTCTGTGAGCGTTCGGTAATTCTCTCTGGCGGCATCATCGTTGCCGATGACAAGACTGGCCAGATTCTTAACGATGAGAAGTTACTGAAGTCGCATCGCCTCGAACTACCGGTTGGGTTCTCGTTTAAGTAAATCCATCAGAGATCTACTTAACTTTGAAAGTTCTGCTTAAGATCAATTTGCCGCCTGAATAAACACGCACTGTGCGCTTTCCTGGCTTTACTGTGTTCTTGCCAACTGGCACAACTCGAGAATCGATCATTGCGATGATTGGTGCTGTGCCAACATTTGCAACGTAGATTGAAACTACGCGGTTTCTAAGAAATGCACTGGCCTTAACTGCAACAGGAGTCGCAGGGTTGGCAGATGCGCTAGGTGAAGGCTTTGGAGTTGGTGTTGGAGCAACTACGACAGCCGCTGCTTTAACGGTAACCGTTGCTTGCAAGGTATTCGATTGGCCGTACTTACCTGCAGGTTGTTGATAAGCAGAGATAGTGGCGGTGCCAACTGCAACACCAGTAATTACGTTATCAATAACCGCAACAACTTTTGGATCAGATGATGAGTAAATCCATTTGCCAGCTGAGTTAGAAAGTGGTGCCTTTGGCGTAGTTAACTTCTCACCCGCAGAGATTTCAAAAGGCGCAAAGGCGCCTAAGGTCGGTGTCACTCCAATTACGCGAACTGAGAAAGTAGTTGAGCTAGCAATCCAGCTGTCGGTTGCCTCTTGCGTCACAGTTATTGTTGCAGTGCCCGCATTGCCTAATTTAATTACATTGCCATTTACTGCAGCGATCGTTGGATCACTCGATGTAGCGCTCCACTTGCCGGTTGATTGTGAAGTTGGATAAGCGATTGTGATATCAGGGTCACCTGCTAACTTTTCAATGCTTGCTGGTGCAGTAAGGCTTTGTCGCCCTTTTACAAAGACTGAGATCGTAAATGGCTTTGATGATCCGAATTTAAGCGCCGGACCTTGCACCGCAGTTACGGTGACCTTGCCTGGTTTAAGTGCGCTTAACGAATTACCATTTATAGAAGCGATCGTCGGATCAGATGATGTAAATGTCCATGTACCGGGTGAGTTAGATACTGGAGCAGCTAAAGAAATTTGCTGTGGAGTTCCAGGAATTATTTCTACAGTGCGATCAAGAAATCCTGATGCAGTTACAACTGGGTCGACTGCCAAGATAGTTACGTTCAGAGTGACAATAATGGAACGAAAGCCACCGGAAGGCGCCTGTTTGGCAGAGATCTTAGTTGTGCCTGATTTAAGAGCAGTAACGGTTAATCCGTTGACTGAAGCTACAGATGGATCAGCACTTGTTAAAGCCCAAGAACCTTTTGAATTTGAAGTGGGCAGAATCAATTCAACTTTTGAAACGCTATCTATCGAAAGTGTTATATCGCTAAATGTTCCAACAGTTGGGCTCGGTGCTGTTACGGATAACTTCATAGTTGCAGTTGTTGTGAGCCAATTGAGCGTTGGCGATTGGGTTGCTCTGATTGAGACTTCGCCACCATCCAATAAGGTGACTTTATTTCCCGACACAGTTGCAATGCTCTGATCGAGTGACTGAAAACTCCAAGAGCCATCAGATGTGCTGGTTGGTGCAGTGAGAGTAAATGAACCTGCTGAAAGAGCCACGCTCTGATCTTTAAATTCACCGAGCGTTGGGATTCCTGGCGTCACAGTTAAACGAGAAGAACGCGATGCTGCGTTATATGCGCCAGAGGCGGCTTGGGCATATCTAATAATTGAGGTGCCTGCAGAAAGCAGCGTGAGCGTTAAGCCGTTTGCCGTTGCAATTTTTGGATTATCAATCTCGATCGACCAAGCACCTGGTGAATTTGTTGCCGGTGGCGTCAAAGTTATTGTCTTTTGGGTGAGAGAAACGGTTGTCGCAGTTGGGGTAGCGATGATCGTTACTGCGCCGACCGCTGTTGCTGGAGCTATAAGAGTAGAAATTACAATGGCGGCAAATAGTTTTCTCATCATGGCGCAATTATCTCGAGATTACCTAGCAGCCCAAGGCTGCGACACCTACTTGGCGGCTGAGAGTTTGATGCGATTTTGTCCGATTGCAGCGCCCAATAAAACTATGAGAGCTCCCACTGGTTCATACCAATAAATACTTTCCTGTAAAAAGATCACACCAACGATTACTGCGACTACGGGGGTTAAATATGTGACGCTACTCGCAATCGCGCTACCCGCAAGTGCCATAACTTTAAAGTTCCAGATGTAGGCAAAACCACTTCCAAATACACCAAGTGCAAGCATCGCCAATACTGGGGCTACTTGATACTCATATTTTTCGACTCCGTTGTAGATAAAGAACGGAAGCAAAGTAAGTGCGCCAAGGGTTACTTGTCCAGCAGCAATTGATTCAGGCGCCAACTTATGTGGCAATACAAAACGGCGCGAGTATGGAAATGAAAATCCATAACAAGTAACTGCAGCAAGCAAAATCAAGATTGCCCAGAGCGGATTATCTCCGAGGCCTTTCCAGGCACCCAAAACGGTAAGTACCCCGGTAAACCCAATCAATATGCCGACTACCTGATACAGCTTGGGTTTTTCATCTCGCGTTACAACCATGATTGCAATCAACGTCATTAACGGCGTAACCGCGTTGATGATTCCGGCAAGAACTGAAGTCACTTCTGTTTGAGCTAGCGCAAAAAAGACTCCTGGAATTACATTTAAAAGTAGCGAGACAACCCAGAGGTGAAATAAAACTCTCTTAGATTTAGGGAGCGCAATCCCTTTGTATTTTGCCCATGCCAGCAAGGTCAGCGCTCCAAGTGCACAACGACCAAAGGCAACGCCAAATGGGGTCAGGAATTCAAGGCCCAGTTTGATAAATATAAATGAGCATCCCCATACAAACCCGAGCGCAAGATAGATCGGTAACCACGAGCTATCTTTCTGCGGCTGCGAGGATGACACGTGGGCCCTGTCGGGCTCGAACCGACGACCCACGGATTAAAAGTCCGTTGCTCTACCGACTGAGCTAAAGGCCCCACTGTATTTCGGCGAAAGTTGCACCGAACACTTGCCGTATCTTAGCGGAGTTTTATCGCCCCTTTGACGCTCGCATTAAGCGGTCGCGGATTGCAAGAGCGAGGCCGTCACCGACAGGCTCTGCGACAACAACGCTTTTAAGTCCTTTGGCATCGCCATCACGCAATGCGGAGTAAATAACTCGAGCAAATTCTTCGATGTTCTTTGGTGCGGCTAATCGAATAACGTTTTCAGGTGTTTGAATATCTGCAAGTGCAATAAAGCCTTCACCTTTTTCCGGTATGCGATTTAAAAAAACAGTTGCTTGCGGTGCGTAATGGTTTTCGAGTGACCCGCTAACTCGGATATCAGTTTCTGCAGTTGAAACTTTCAGCCCAGTTGATTGCTCAATCATTTCAATGGTGATTGCACCAGGGCGCAAAATGCGTGGTGCATCTGAAGTGCAGTCGATAATGGTGGATTCCACGCCAACGGTGGATGGGCCACCATCTAAAATTTGGTCTTTCGCATCTAGGTAATCACCAAGTTCTTCTTGCACCGCTTGCGCAGTTGTTGGC
>JBIIUL010000073.1:0-5569 GCA_044340015.1 Candidatus Planktophila sp. | reverse complement strand
GGCAGATCTCTTAGCGATGTCAGCTAAACCCGATTACCTGCTTGTTGCTGTAGCTCTTACTGGTTCCGAGACCATGGAATGGATAACCGAACTAGCACGAGGGATTAAGTTCGAAGCAGACCTTGCTGGAGCACATGTAGTTGGTGGAGATATCTCTCGCGCTGATCAAGTAGTTATCTCAATGACGGCTATTGGTTCTACTAACAAAGCAGTAACTCGAAGTGGAGCAAAACCAGGAGATGGCATCTATTTATCATCGCTAACGGGCTGGTCGGCGGCTGGCCTGGCTCTGTTGGGTTCGGGGTTTAAAGAAGATGGCGAGCTTGTTCAAAAAGCACTTAGCGAGTTTAAATCTCCGACGATTGATTATGGATTTGATACTTCGATGGCAAACGCGCTCTGCGATGTAAGCGATGCTTTGGTGATTCAGGCAGCGCAGATGTCTGAGGCGTCAAATGTTTGCTTTAGTTTTGAACTTACCAATATCCAAGCAAGCGCGGAATTTGTTGAACTCGAGAAAGTAGCGCAGAAGTTAAATGCAGATATCTGGAGTTGGATCTTTGCGGGGGGAGAGGATCACGCCCTTTTGGCAACCGGTTCAGATCTGCCGGGGCTTTTAATTGGAGAAGTTACTCAGGGCGCGGGACTTGCAAACGTTCCTGAAGGGGTAGAGGCGCACGCTTGGAAACATTTCAAATAGAACGCTGAATTGAGCGCACAAAGCACCTACTGGATTTAAAAAGCGGTTTTAGCTAAATGGAAAATTAGTTAGAAAAGGCTTTAGCGAGAAACTTTTCCGGCCTTAAGGCAGGAAGTACAGACGTTCTGGCGCTTAGCTGTTCCACCGACAAGTGTCTTGATACGTTGGATATTTGGATTCCAGCGACGACGAGTCTTTACCTGAGAGTGTGAAACGTTATTTCCAAAGCTGGGCCCTTTGCCACAGATATCGCATGTTGATGCCACAGCGTTACTCCTTTTAGATCTTTAACTGGAGCCAGCTATTTGGTGCTGGCTAATAAGTCTACGAACAGGGCGTAAGGGTAGCAAGAAGGCCTACTTCACGCGAATTCCGAGGAATTCACGCGAGAATGGCTCCTATGGCGATCGCAGAAGGCAGGCTTACAACCAAGTTGGTTGATGTTGTGGGCGATCGCACCGCAAAAGTCTTAGATACCGTTTTTGGTTACCGAACCGTCTCTGATTTGTTACACCACTATCCACGTCGCTACTTAGTACGTGGCGAGCTAAGCGATATTGCAGAACTTAACGAGGGCGATGAAGTAACGGTATTGGCAGAGATTTACTCTTCCAGCAGCCGCAAATTGCAGGGGCGCAAGGGCAGCATTCTCGAAGTTATCGTCACCGATGGCAGCGCAAAGATGTCGCTAACTTTTTTTAATCAAGCGTGGCGCGAGAAGGAACTGCGGGTTGGCAGACAAGGTTTGTTTGCGGGAAAGGTTGGAGTCTTTAACGGCAAACGCCAGTTGGCACACCCAGATTACGAAATGGTTCCCGATGGAAGCGATGTTGACTCCGCTGTTGCAGATTTTGCTGGAAAGTTTCTGCCGGTTTATCCCGCCAGCTCAAAACTTCCCTCATGGAAGATCGCGCAATGTGTAAAGCTGGCGATTGAATCACTGGATGAAGTTCCAGATTTCATCCCGCCACATATCCTTGAGAAGTTTAAATACCCGTCTGCGCAGCAAGCGTTGGTTCAGATCCATAACCCAGTTGATCTAGATAGCGCCGAACTCTCCAAGGCGCGCCTAACCTTCGATGAAGCTTTCTTGTTGCAACTCCTACTTCTTGAGCGCAGAGCAGAACTACGAGCACTCAAGACTGTCGCCCGACCAGTTAAGTCTGGTGGGATATTAGAAGCCTTCGATAAATCGCTTCCGTGGAAGTTAACTCCCGGCCAAGAAGAAGTTTCGCGTGAGATTGAAAGTGATTTAGCAGCAGATATTCCGATGCATCGTTTACTACAAGGTGAAGTTGGTTCAGGTAAAACAGTTGTCGCACTTCGCGCCATGTTGGCAGTTGTTGATAGTGGGGGACAAGCAGCGCTTCTTGCACCGACAGAAGTTTTAGCAGCTCAGCATCTGCGAACTATTGAAAAATTGCTCGGACCGTTAGCCCAAGGAGGAATGTTGGGCGGCGTTGAAAACGCAACGCAGGTTACTTTGTTAACTGGTTCGCAGAATGCGGCATCACGCAAAGAGGCACTTTCTCTTGCCGCATCTGGCCAGGCCGGAATTGTTATTGGTACCCACGCACTACTTAGCGAGAGTGTAGTTTTTAACGACCTTGGTCTAATTGTCGTAGATGAGCAACATCGCTTTGGTGTTGAGCAACGTGATGCGCTGAAAGCTAAGGCGGTTAATCCGCCGCATCTATTGGTTATGACTGCAACTCCGATACCAAGAACTGTTGCGATGACAGTGTTTGGTGATTTGGATGTTTCAACACTTCGCGAACTCCCACTAGGGCGACAACCAATTACAACGCACGTTGTACCAACTTTAGAGAAACCAACTTTCTTAGACCGTGCCTGGGAGCGTATTCGTGAAGAAGTTTCACAGGGACATCAGGCCTACATAGTTGCACCGCGTATTGCCGCCGGAAGTTCTGAAGATGCAGATCTCGATTTTCTATATGGAGAACAATCTCCAGATATCACCTCCGTTGAAGAGTTAGCACCGAAGTTGCATGGGGGAGCGCTTAAGGGCTTACGGATTGCGCCGTTGCATGGACGTTTAACCACAGAGTTGAAAGATGCAACGATGCAGGCTTTTTCGGCAGGTGAGATAGATGTACTTGTTTCAACGACAGTTATTGAAGTCGGCGTAGATGTTCCCAATGCCACAGTGATGGTGATCATGGATGCAGATCGCTTTGGCGTATCTCAACTTCATCAGCTACGTGGCCGCGTTGGCCGCGGAACTTCACCTGGCTTGTGTCTACTTGTATCTGGCGCACCAATTGAAACACCAGCACGTGAGCGATTGGAAGCAGTATCTAAGACTCAAGATGGCTTTGAACTTTCTCGTATTGATCTTGAACAAAGACGCGAAGGCGATGTACTAGGTGCATCACAATCCGGCGCTCGGTCACATCTTCGCTTGCTTCGCGTCTTGCGCGATGAAGGGCTCATTGAGGAAGCACGTAATATGGCTGCAGAATTATTAGAAAGCGACAGCTCTCTAAAGGGCTATCCTTTACTCAAACACGAATTAGAGATGTTAAAGAAAGAGCAAACATCTACATATATCGATAAAGGTTAGGGATAGATAAATGCGAATCATCGCAGGACTTGCTAAGGGGCGAAATATTGCCGCCGTTGCAGGTGCCACCCGACCAACTTCTGATCGTGCCCGCGAGGCGCTCTTTTCTACCTTGGCATCTGAATTTGGTGACTTTGCAGGGCTTCATATTCTGGATTTATATGCTGGCACTGGTGCAATCGCACTTGAATCACTCTCCCGTGGCGCTGAGATTGTTCATGCTGTTGAAAAAGATGAACAAGCACAGAAGTCGATAGCCGCAAATTTCGAGAGCATCAAGAGTGCACAGTGTCCAGGCAGTTTTCATCTCTTTGGAATGAGCGTTCACCGTTTCCTGCAGGATCGTGCAACAGTTCCGTATCACTTCATCTATATCGATCCACCATATGATGTAGAAGATATTGATGTAATTGAAAATCTGATTCAACTACGCGAGGGCGGTTTTCTTCATCCGCAGGCTTTGATTGCAGTTGAGAGAAATTCCAGAGTCAAGGAGATTTCTTGGCCCGAGGGATATCAACACTTACGTGAAAAAAACTATGGCCAAGCGACCATTTTCTATGGGGTCCCAGCCGAGCTTTGAGCCTGAAAATGGATAACCACGCTGATCGTTGCTAGCGTTTACTCCATGAAGCGCGCCGTTTGCCCAGGATCATTTGATCCAATCACCTTTGGCCATCTAGACATCATCGAGCGCGCCAGCAGCCAATTCGATGAAGTCATCGTTGCCGTTTTAGAAAATCGCACCAAAGCTTCGTTATTTTCTGTTGAAGAGCGCATGGAGATGATTAGTAAGACCACTTCAAAGTTTAAGAACGTCAAGGTTGATTCTTGGCATGGATTGCTAGTTGATTACTGCAAGGAAAATTCCATCCAAGCGATTGTTAAAGGCTTGCGTGCGGTTACTGACTTTGATTACGAGCTTCAGATGGCGCAGGTAAATCTCCAAGGATCTGGCGTCGAAACAATGTTTATGGCAACCGCTCCAACACACTCATTTCTTTCATCTTCAATCGTTAAAGAGCTCGCTCATTTCGGTGGAGATGTATCCTCTATGGTTCCAGGCGTCGTAAATGACGCACTTAAAGCACGAGTAGCAGGGAAGTAAAAATGGACTCGATTGAAAAACTCAGCACCGCAATTACTCTGATCGAAGAGGCTCGCGGAGTTCCACTTTCAGCCTCCTGCGTTGTTCACCGTGGTGAAATTTTAGAGATATTAGATGGTGCAAGAATTGCCTTGCCTCAAGATTTATCTACAGCTGAAGCAATTTTGGCTCAGCGCGATAACTTAGTTGAAGAAGGCAGATCTTCAGCCGAACAGATGATTGCTACTGCTCGCGAAGAAGTTGCGCGCATGATCGAACAAACTGCGATCGTTCAGGCAGCTCGCGATGAAGCGCAACGAATCCTTGACGATGCTCGCGCACTTGCCGCTGATGAACGTGCTGAAGTAGAAGGCTATATTGATGGACGCCTTGCCACTCTAGAAGTAATTCTCAATAAAACGCTTGATGCGGTGGCCCGCGGCCGTGAGCGCCTTGACGGCGCAAACGATAAAGATGTTTTATCTCAATTAGCTGACGACAAGTAATTAGCCCTTAGTTAACCGTAGTTAAATAGCGAAGAGAAAAGACCCATGTCACAACCTTCATCTAAGGCCTCGCAGGTCTTTGAATTCAATACCCATGAACTCCCACGTCGTGCGGGGGAGATGAAGGAATATCAGTTAGATCTAGAAATTCTGGAACCGATTGGCGTTCCTTTAGTGAGCGTGCCGGCAGGTGATGTAATTGAAGTAGATCTCCGTCTGGAATCAGTTACTGAAGGAATCTTGTTAAGCGCTGAGTTATATGCGATTGCAAAGGGCGAGTGCATTCGTTGCCTTGATCCTGTTGAAATTACCGTTGAGCGAAAGATTCAGGAGCTCTATCGCTATGAGCCGAACAAAGATTCTGGGAAAAAAGGTAAGAAGTCCAAGCGCGCATCCGATGACGACGTTGATCTGGAAGAAGATGACGAACTTTGGATGGATGGCAATGTGATGGATCTCGAGCCGCCGATTCGAGATGCCGTAGTACTGGATCTGCCGATCAACCCGCTCTGTTCAGAAGAGTGCCTCGGCCTCTGCCCGGATTGTGGCCAGAAGTGGGCAGATCTGCCGGAAGGCCACCAACACGAGGCGATTGACGCTCGCTGGGCAGGTCTGGCTGGACTGGATTTTAAGAAAACGGATGAATAAGGGATACTTACCTCCTAACCGAGTTAAGCCAATTTTTACCAATA
>JBIIUL010000072.1:0-5644 GCA_044340015.1 Candidatus Planktophila sp. | reverse complement strand
AGCTGCCGCCTTTCTTACCTTGCTTACATCAGCTACTCCAATTAGCCGTGCCAGCAGCGAAGAACTTTCGGCCTCAAAAAAGATCGCCTTAGTAAAGACAATTAACGGTGCGATTGCTCCTAAATCGGTTGAGGCATCAAATAGCGGTTTAGTCAGCGCCCACAACATGATGTATCGCCATAGCGTGACGCTCTATAACGCGCAGACGATGGAGCTTGAGGCAACGATTCCTGATTCGGTAAAGCTCTCCAACTTTGGTTACTCAAAATATTCGGGAACATATAAAGGCTCACCTGTTGAAGGTGCCTTCTCTCCTGATGGCAATTATCTTTACTTCACCAATTATGCGATGTATGGCAAAGGATTTAATCGAGAAGGAACCGACACTTGCTCGCCTAGCGATAACTACGATAAAAGTTTTCTATCGCGCGTAGATCTTTCAACTAAGAAAATCGATGCGGTCTATCCTGTCGGTTCAGTACCAAAGGTAGTAAAAGTCTCACCAGACAATAAATATATCCTTGTCTCTAATTGGTGTTCTTACACAGTCTCAATCATCTCCGTTGAAGAACAAACGGTAGTAAAGACGATAAAGATTGGGCGCTATCCGCGGGGCATCGCAATTACCAGCGATAGCAAATTTGCCTATGTCGCCGAGATGGGTGGCAACCGAATTCACCAGATTAATCTGGAAGATTTCTCAGTTAAATACATTCCTATTGGATCAAATCCTCGAGCGATCGTGCTCTCCCCTGATAACTCGAAGTTATTTGCAACTTTAAACATCTCGGGGAAAGTGATCGCATGGGATTTGGCTACGAATAAGGTAATAAAGAGTGTAGCCACCGGAAAATCTGCACGCAGTTTGGCTATCTCAACAGATGGTTCAGCGCTTTATGTAGTTAATTTTAGAAGTGGGACTTTATCTGTCGTCAGCACAGAGACGATGAAGGTTCTGCAGAACGTGAAAGTTTGCAGCGAACCTATTGGTGTTACTTACGATCAATCTGAATCAAAGACTTGGGTAGCTTGTTACGGCGGTTCAATTAAAGTATTTGGACCTCAGTAACAACTGTTGCGCTTTCAGGTACAGGGATAGCCAGCGGTGCAGCGATCTTGGCTAAATAGCGATCTAGAGTTTTTCGCGCTCGATCACTTGCCGAATTAGTTCTGCCGATTTTGTCCGCAATGATTGCAAAGGCGTATTCACGATCTCCTGAGTGTACAAAGCCCGCCAAACTAACTGTTCCGGAGAGAGTTCCGGTCTTAGCCTTCACAAGTCCGACGGCATCTGGCGCAGTTTTTATATAGCGACTTTGCAGGGTTCCGCTTTTTCCACCAATTGGAAGGCTCTCTATCAACTTGGATAAAACTGGATCTGAGTGAATTTTGAAGAGCAACTGGGCCAGGACGTGCGCCGTTACCTTATTCTGTCGCGATAGACCGCTGGCATCTATAACTACTATTTGCGCCGGATTAATTCCATAAGAAATCAAAATTTCAGCAAATGTGATCGCCACACCTTCATCGTTAAATCCATTTCCAGCGGTCTTTGCCGCAAGCTTTGCCATACGTTCTGAAAGTTGGTTATCACTCCAGAGCATGAACCAATCAAGCATCTTTATAACTTTAGGTGACTCAGAGGTTAAAATCTCTTCGCTTACTAGTGAAGTCGCCTTTTCATTATTTACCTTGATAAATGAGGCGGTAACTCCACGCTTTTTGAAGAACGTCTTATAACTGGCAACTTCGTTGGCATAGATGTCGTTGTAATAAACCTTCAATTTCTTTATCGAACCGCCCGAGCTCGCCTTAACTTTGCTGAGACTGTTAAAGGCAATTCTCGGGAAAGAGGTGCGCTTCATCTTTGTTGCTACGCGGTGGTCCATGGCAACCCAAGGATCAAATTCTCCATCGATAACAATTGCATCAGGAACGTTGGCAATCGAAACTCGAGTAGTAAAGACTTGATCAGGCTGTAAGTGTTTTAACGTGGCGGCAGCGGCAAGAATCTTCATGGTGGATGCAGGTTTACGTTGTGAGAAAGCATTTGATTCAAAGACAACTTCGCCTGTACTTACATCTACTAGCGATACTGATGGATTGCTTAACTCTGGCTCCACCGCTAACCGCGAGAAAACACTGGCTGCTGATACAGGATCAAAAGCATAAGCGCTTGGCGTTAGCGCTAATACAGCAGCGGTGAGCAGCGCAGAGCGCTTAATAAGGCTATTCATGAAGAGTTGGGTTACCCGACTGTGGCTATGAGAATATTGAGAACTGTCAGGCCAATCAGCGTTAGCCAAGTGCTCTTCTTTAACTCGCTCTTCTTTGAGTTGAAAAAACTAATTACCAGAATTGCTAGTACTACCAATAGCTTTATGCCGACCTTGGTGTGATCTAAGGTCTCATCTGGCTTGGCAGATGAGTACGTTCCGACTAGGACCAGGCCTGCTAATAGTGCAGTTGCCGCTGAATGCATTACCCCTGAAGATAACTTGCGCGGGCTCTTCTTCAATTGCAGAAGAAGTAGAACTAGAATTCCGAGAATCGCCAACATGTGCACGATATATGCGATCAGAAATACAGTCTCCATAGTCAATAGCCCTTTCTAGCCTTTATTGCTCATTAAGTTTAGAGTGCGCACATGGAAATAAATACACCTGCCACGATCGGACCAGGAGAATTTTTTCCAGTTGTAGGCGTAGGGCCTCACGAAAAACCTTGGCCTACAGGTGCGCAATATGACTCAGAATTGCTTGAGAATGGTGATCGTCGCAATGTTCTAGATCACTATCGTTATTGGTCAGTTGAAGCGATTGTCGCTGATCTAAATACCAAGCGCCATAAGCTGCATATCGCGATTGAAAATTGGCAGCATGACCTAAATATCGGTTCCGTTGTTCGAACCGCTAATGCATTTAACGTCTCTGCAGTGCATATCGTTGGAAAGCGCGACTGGAACAAGCGCGGGGCAATGGTTACCGATAAATACCTAACCGTTATCCATCACCCAACAATCGCCGACTTCGCCACTTGGTGCAGCGAAAATAACTTACCCATTATCGGAATCGATAACGTTCCGACTTCTAAACAACTCGAGGGTGCACAACTACCTGAATCTTGCGTGCTTTTATTCGGGCAAGAAGGCGCTGGAATGTCAGATGAGGGTATTGAAGTCTGCGAAGTTCTATACGAGATACGTCAGTATGGATCGACTAGATCAATGAACGCATCTGCAGCTGGTGCAATTGCGATGTATCACTGGGCGGTACAGCACCTACCGCGTTAACTCTTGCAGTAACCCATCTATCGAGCGTTCCACCATCCCAAGAACTTCTTCGAAGGCCGAATCCGGTAGCGAATAAGGATCTGGCACCTCGCGATCGCCAGCGATTGTGTAATCAAAGTCGCGCAAGAAATGAACTTTGCCATGCAATTCTTTATCTTCGGTGAGCGATAGAACATTTCGGTGATTGCTGCGATCCATCACCAAGATCAAATCAGACCTCTCCATACGCGCGGCGGTCATTTCCGAAGCGATGTGATCGAACTTGTAACCTGCTGCTTCCCAAGTTTTCCTGGAGGGTGGGTTGGGGCCTTCACCTACATGCCAATTTGAAGTTCCAGCGCTATCGACCAAAATCTTTGGTGCGCTCCATGTAGAAGTTCGATTCGCTAAAACCGCTGCTGCCATAGGAGAACGACAGATATTTCCCAAACAGACCATGGTGATTAGAAGTTCATCGCGATTTCGCAGATGAGATAGATCGGGCACGAGTTATTTAGTCGCCTAAATCATCCGAGACAGGAACATCTTCCATCGCCTCGCGCACAGCGACCAGGCGGCGATCGATTTCATCAGCTTCAGCCATACGGCCAAGTGCACGAAGCACGGAAGTCATACGGGTTTCGATATCAACAATAAGTTCGAAATCCTTTGGTTCTTCTTCAGAGATGATCTGCAAAACGCCATCTAGCGTTGATAGACCCTCATCAAGTTTGCCTAGTAGAACTTCGGCTTTACCGTATTCGTAGAGCGCAAAAGTTTCGCGGCGGTGATCATGGCCGGTTTCAAATACATCGATCGCCTTGCGAGCAGCCTCCATCGCTTTCTCGCCATCTCCAAGTTCGACATAGCAAGAGGCGATCTTCTGATCGCAACGTGCAACTTGAATTACCTCTTTCTCGGTTTTAAAGATTAAACGCGCTTCTTTAAATGTGGTGATCGCTTGGTCGTACTGTTTTAGCTCGCGATATGCGCAACCAAGTAAGTGGAGATCATTTGCTGCGCCGATTTGATTTCCATCAACTAAATGCTCTTGCGCACATTCATCCATTATTTCTACAACTTTTGCAAAATTCTTTGAGGTGTACCACCACTCACCTAATGTGCAGGCGAGTTCGAGTGAGAGCGGAGATTTACTCTCGCGCAAAATTTCTACGGCTTTACTCATCGCAGTTGCCGCTTCATCCATACGCTTTAACTGATTTAAGTTGTAACCAATTGCAGAGTAAGCCTGTGCAAGTCCTTCGCTTGATTCGGCAGCGCCAAGTTCAGAGAAGATATCGCGCGCGGTTTCGGCGAGAGCGAGCGCTTCGTCATATTGTCCCCGAGCGAATATGCGAGCGCTGAGTTCGTAGTAAGTATTTGCACGATCTGCGCCATGAACCTCCGGAATTCGATCCCAGAGCATTTCCTCAGTTACGAGCTCGTCCTGGCCTTCATCATCGCTCATGGCAGCAACGCTACCCGCAAAGATATAGATCAGGCGTTAATTTGCCGTAACTGGGTGGCCTTCTCAGCAAACTCTTCCCCTTTTTTGCAGATGCAAATGATTTGCATCTGGCTTATAATTAGCCCATGCATATCCCTGACGGATTTATCGACCTACCTACCTCTGCCGCCTTTGCCGCAATTGCAGCCGCTGGAGTCGCTGTATCTATCCGGGGATCAAAATCCTCGCTCGATGAAAAGACCGCACCTCTTGCCGGACTTACCGCAACCTTTATCTTCGCAGTCCAAATGCTCAACTTTCCAGTCGCTGCCGGAACCAGCGGACATTTATTAGGTGCAGCACTTGCCGCAGTTTTGATCGGTCCTTATGCGGCAACTTTGGCGATAACCATTGTTTTGATCTTGCAGGCCCTGCTCTTTGCAGACGGCGGGCTAAGCGCGCTTGGCTTAAGTATCTTTAACATGTCACTTCTTGCCGTCTGGTTTGGTTACGGCGTCTTTCTCCTTATTAAAAAGGTTCTGCCTAAGAAGAAAATCTCAATCAGTATCGCTGCTGCAATTGCTGCACTTTTATCCGTACCAGCAGCTGCCGCCGGATTTGTTCTGCAATATGCGATCGGTGCCAATGCCACATTCTCAGTCTCTGCAGTCTTTACCGCGATGATTGGAACTCATTTCCTTATCGGAATTGGTGAAGCGCTGATCACCTTCTTTGCAGTTGGAGCAGTTCTTGCCAGCCGCTCAGATTTGGTTTACGGATATAAGAACCAAGTTACTCAACTAGAAATTCGGGCCAGCTAATGAAGCAGAAAACATTTCTAATCTCGGGGTTTATCGCTTCACTCTTTCTCGCAGGAATAGTTTCTTTCTACGCCTCTTCTAACCCTGATGGGCTAGAAAAAGTTG
>JBIIUL010000071.1:0-5674 GCA_044340015.1 Candidatus Planktophila sp. | reverse complement strand
GCCGTTGGTATTGATTGGCCGGATTACGATGCTTGGTTAGTTCGCCATGGCGTCGATACTTCACACGTTTTAGTTTCTAAAACTCTCCACACCGCCCACTTCATGGTTACGACCGATACCGAGTTAAACCAAATCGCCTCCTTCTTTCCTGGTGCGATGTCAGAGGCGCGCAATATTGAACTCTCACCAATTATGGAGAAGACCGGCAAGTTAGATCTAATAGTAATTTCACCCGATGACCCAGAAGCGATGCTTCGCCACTCAGAAGTGGCTCGCCAGAAAGGTGTGCCAATCGCGGCAGATCCTTCACAGCAGATGGCTCGCATGTCAGGAGAAGAAATTAAGAAGCTGATTACGGGCGCCACCTATCTCTTCTTGAATGAATACGAATTAGCGTTAGCAATTCAGAAAACTGGTTGGAGCGACCGCGAGATTTTGGAGCAAGTGAAATATCGCGTAGTAACTCTTGGCTCCGAAGGCGCACGGGTGGAATCTCTTCAGGGCGAAACAATTAAAGTTGTTTGTCCGAAAGAAAAATCCAGGACTGATCCAACTGGCGTTGGTGATTCCTTTAGATCAGGATTTGTTGCTGGATTAGCCTGGGGCTTAAGCCACGAAAGATGTGCGCAATTGGGTTCGATGATCGCTACCTATGTAATTGAAACAACCGGAACCCAGGAGTATCGCTTTACTTCAGCAGAATTTCTAGCGCGCTTTAAAGAGGCTTATGGCGCTAGCGCTGCTGCTGAGATCGAACCTCATCTACCAAAGCGTTAATTAATAAATCAACTTCTTCAACAGTTGTCTCTGCATGCAGGGTTATACGAATATTTCCATCAGTTGGTAGCCCCATTGCTGCTAAAACATGGCTGGGTTGTAAATTCATTGCTGTACATGCCGATCCTGAATCCACTGATAGCCCTCTTGCGCTCAAGCCGCGCAATACCTCTTCGCCATTGCAGCCAGGAAAGATAAGAGAAATGAATTGAGGAGTTGAACTCTCTAGATCTCCTGCAACGTGCGCGTTCGGGATCGCCTGTGTAATTTCTAATCGCAACTTGGCGTTCATTGCTCGGATGCTTTGATCATCGGGTGCGAAATTCTCGAGCGCAACAGCGCTGGCAATTAATAGCGGGAGTGAAAAAGTGCCATAAGTTCTGCGAACGGCAGATATGTGGGGGAGCGGGTTCTTCCAATTTGCAGCATCCGCAATTGCAACTACCGCTAGACCTGCCGGACCTTCCCATGATCTTGAGTCAAACACTGCGCTGCTCCACTTTTCAGGCAGCGGTTGGCGATTACCTGATGCAGTGGCATCAACTGCGATCAAAAGGCCTTCAGGTAATTGCGGTGGGAGTTTATTTATAGCCCCGGTCTCACCATTTGCCAATTGAAAGGAGAGAACCGAGTTTGGGGTGAAGTTAACGTCAGAGAAATTTAAAGTTCCATTGGGGGAAAGAGGAATAATCTGGGAACTACCTTGATGTGATCTTGCGGTTGCGATAACGCCGGATCTGTCGCCAGCCCCGTAAAACAAATTTCGTTGCGGTGTTAAGAATCCTCCCAGAGAAAGAAAATAGCCAAGCCCAACTTCACCCGTTATCTCAATTTGATCTGCCTTGATTCCTAAATTTGTGGCTATCGATTCGAGCGCGCTATTTCTCAGGTTGGCAGCGCGATTTGGCGATTGACCTATCTTCTTTGGGTCAGCCCAGCCGTTATCCAATGCGGCATGGAGGGCCTGGGCAGCAAGAGAATTAAGTGCTGTCTCTGATTGAAAGTTTCCTGTGATTCGAACCACCTAGCGAACGCTACTAGCCAATGCGACTAAGACCGAATTAGCCGACTATCCTTAGGCTCATGTTCGCTCAAAAACGCTCGCGCACTCTGGTACTTCTAGCCGGTCCTCTTACTATCTTGTTGAGTGGTTGCTCCAAGGTTTCGGGTCTTGGTTACGAGGAAGGCCTTTCTAGCGTCAACGATATTTCGCTCTCACTCTGGCAGGGAGCATGGATCGCAGCAGCCGTTGTGGGTGTCATTACCTTTATCTTGATTATCTGGCCAGCGATTTTCCACCGCGCTAAAGCGAGTAAAGGTGAATTTCCTAAGCAGACCCAGTACAACATTCCAGTTGAGATTGCATACACAATTATTCCACTGATCATTGTGGCTGTTCTCTTTTACTACACCGCGGTTAAGCAAGAGAAGATTGTTGAAAAGACAAGCACATACGCTCACGAGATTACCGTTAATGGATTCCAATGGTCATGGCAGTTTGGCTATCCCGAAGCTGGACCAAAAGCACTTGTCACCGGAACTCCGGCGCAGCCTCCAACTTTAGTAGTTCCGATCGGTGAGAAAGTTCGCTACACAATTGAATCTAACGATGTTGTTCATGGTTTCTGGATTCCAGCGTTCATGATCCAGATGCAGAACCTGCCAGGCGTTACCAATAGCCTTGAATTCACCGCCAATAAATTAGGCACCTATCCGGGTCGATGCAACATTCTCTGCGGAAGAAATCACTCACAGATGCTATTTACGGTAAAGGTTGTAACCGTTGCCGAATATAAGGCTTATCTCGAAACTCTGAAGGCGAGCACAGCATGACCACTTATGCAGAACGTCCAACGATCAATCCATCTGCGCCTGCGCCATCAAACAAAGGTAAAAACTTTGTAAAGTGGATAACGTCGACTGATCACAAGACGATCGGCTATATGTATTTAATGGCCACCTTCGGTTGGTTCTTAATCGGCGGGCTACTGGCGCTCTTCCTACGCGCTGAGTTAACTCGTCCAGGAATGCAATTTTTGAGCAATGAGCAGTACAACCAGATCTTCACTATGCACGGCACGATCATGTTGTTGATGTTTGCAACCCCGCTCTTCGTTGGCTTTGCAAATGTGATTATGCCTTTACAAATTGGCGCAGCCGATGTCGCTTTCCCTCGTTTAAATATGCTCTCCTTCTGGCTCTTTATGTTTGGAAGCATTACTGCGGTCGCGGGGTTCTTGACTCCAGGAGGCGCAGCATCATTTGGATGGACTGCATACGCACCTCTTGCTAACTCAACATATTCACCAGGAATTGGTGGAGATCTTTGGGTAATTGGTCTTGCAGTTTCAGGCCTTGGAACAATCCTGGGTGGCGTTAACTTCATTACAACGATCTTCACAATGCGTGCACCAGGAATGACGATGTTTCGCATGTCGATCTTTTCGTGGAACGTTCTCTTAACTTCTATCTTGGTATTGCTCGCCTTCCCTCCATTGGCAGCTGCGTTGTTGGCGCTGGAGTCTGATCGCCTCTTTGGAACTCATATCTTTGATCCAGCCAACGGTGGTGCGATGCTGTGGCAACACTTGTTCTGGTTCTTTGGACACCCTGAGGTTTATATCTTGGCGCTGCCATTCTTCGGAATCGCAACTGAAATTTTGCCGGTCTTTAGCCGCAAACCAATCTTCGGTTACAAAGGTTTGATTGCTGCAACAATCGCGATCTCAGCGCTCTCTGTTGCAGTATGGGCGCACCACATGTTCGCCAGCGGTCAGGTACTTCTACCGTTCTTCTCCTTTATGACATTTTTAATTGGTGTTCCAACCGGCGTTAAATTCTTTAACTGGATCGGCACCATGTGGCGCGGCCACGTAACTTTCGAGACGCCAATGCTCTGGGTTATGGGATTCCTCGTAACCTTCTTATTCGGTGGAATCACCGGAATCATCCTGGCTTCACCACCGATGGACTTTGCAGTATCTGCTTCTTACTTCGTTGTAGCTCACTTCCACTACGTTCTCTTCGGAACTGTGGTCTTTGCAATGTTCGCCGGTTTCTACTTCTGGTGGCCAAAGATGACCGGGCGTATGCTTAATGAACGCCTTGGAAAGATTCACTTCTGGACACTTTTCTTTGGCTTCCACACAACATTTTTAATTCAACACTGGCTCGGCATTAAGGGCTTCCCACGTCGCTACTCTGATTATTTAGCAACAGATGGCTTCACTGGAATGAATATGATCTCGACAGTTGGATCTGCACTTCTTGCGCTGTCGATGATCCCATTCTTTGTAAACGTCTGGATCACCCGTAAGTCTCCGCTGGTTAATTGCGATGATCCTTGGGGCTATGGCTCATCTCTTGAGTGGGCGACATCTTGCCCACCTCCTCGCCATAACTTCTTGACGATGCCACGTATTCGCTCAGAGCGTCCGGCATTTGATCTGCACCATCCACACGTTAAAACGGAAGGCCATTAACAATGAAAACTAATTGGCAGCTCTTTGGTGGGCTAAGCGTTTTCTATGTATTGATGGCGATCGTTTACTACTACGTCGGCGGTGAAGCAGTTGGCATCACCGGAATGATTTTGGCTGCCTGCTTGGCGGGCATGGTCGGTTTCTATGTATGGTTTACTCAAAAACGTATCGGACAACTTCTTCCGGAAGATCGCCCAACTGCAGAGATCGCAGATGGCGCAGGCGAACTAGGTTTCTATAGCCCTCATTCATGGTGGCCGCTGCCTGTTGCAGCAAGTTCAATGGCGCTAGGTTTATCGCTACTTATTGGTTGGTGGCTAACTCTTATCTCACTAGGTGCGCTAGTTATCAGCATCATTGGTTTCGTAACCGAGTATGAGAAGCCACTTGCTGATAACGCATCACATTAACGATTGATTCCGGAAAGGCAAATAATGGATAAAGTTCGCGCCGAAATTCTTGATACCGGCTCAGATCTAGCAACTTCTGCTCGAATTGATATCAGCGCTCCAGCGCAACAAATCTTTGACTTAATCGCCGACCCAAGGTGCCATCAACTATTTGACGGTTCTGGCACGTTGCAGGGGAGTATCTCCGGGCCTGTCCGACTGCATCTTGGCGCGAAGTTCGGCATGGCTATGAAAATTCGCTTGCCCTATCGCATAACCAACACTGTGGTTGCTTTTGAAGAAGGCCGCAAGATCTCTTGGTGCCATTTGATGAAGTGGACCTGGAGTTACGAGCTAGAAGAGTTGGCCAATGGCGCAACAAGGGTCACTGAGACCTTTGATGCGCGCGAGATACCGTTCTTTGCTAAGAGATGGCTGAAGTTAACTGGGGCGATGGCGCATAACCCAAAGTGGATTGCTAAGAGTTTGGTCCGTTTAAAGGCGATCTGCGAAAGTAATTAAGCTTTAACTAACGAAATTAGTGGTTCTCGATCTGCTTTAAATCTTCAGCGGTCACCTTCGGAACAGCTACTGCGTGAGCCTTGCTCATGCGCGCACGTAACTTATTCTTAAGAGCCTTTGGACGACGCACTCCGCTGGCATCGTGTTCTTCAAGGGCCAACGCTGGAATCTGCTCATGCTGAGTAAGGAGCCAAGCCTTTTCAGCCGAGATTGGCTCGTGAACTTCAACAAACTCACCATGCGGCATCATTACCAAACGTCCGGTCTCGCGGCCGTGGAGAACAAGTTCGCGGTCAGCGCGCTGCAATGAAAGGCAGATGCGCTTGGTGATTACGAAGGCAAGTGGCGGAAGTACAAAGATGCCGATTCGCGAGAACCACATGATCTGGTTGATCGTTAGATCAAAGGTAATTGCGATGATGTCGTTACCGCCGTTGATAAGTGCAACCAACATAAAGGTAATTGACATTACGCCGAGGGCTGTGCGGTTTGGCGCATTGCGTG
>JBIIUL010000070.1:0-5702 GCA_044340015.1 Candidatus Planktophila sp. | reverse complement strand
GTGATGGGCCTGCACCCAAACGAGGACCTTTAGTTGGTTTTGGCATTTACGTATCTCCTAGGCCTGATCTGCTTCAGCGAAATCATCATCTGATGCATTGAAGTTCTGGTGCTTGGTTGGATCAAATCCTGCTGGGCTGTCCTTTAGAGACATTCCCATTGAGACAAGCTTTGCCTTGATCTCATCGATGGACTTTGAACCAAAGTTACGGATATCAAGCAAGTCAGCCTCTGAACGGTTAACTAGCTCTCCAACTGTGTGAATGCCTTCGCGCTTCAAGCAGTTGTATGAACGAACTGTGAGATCTAAATCTTCGATTGGAAGAGCAAGATCTGCAGCAAGAGCAGCATCCATAACAGATGGCCCCATCTCGATACCTTCTGCATCGACATTGAGTTCGCGTGCAAGACCGAAGAGTTCAACAAGTGTCTTACCAGCTGATGCAACAGCATCGCGTGGCTTCATTGATGGCTTTGTTTCAACATCAACAACAAGACGATCGAAGTCAGTGCGCTGTTCAACGCGAGTTGCTTCTACCTTGTATGTAACCTTCAAAACTGGTGAATAGATTGAGTCAACAGGAATGCGACCGATTTCTGCACCCGCTTGCTTGTTCTGTACAGCAGTTACATAACCACGGCCGCGCTCAACTGTGAGTTCGATTTCGAGGTTTGCCTTGCCGTTAAGTGTTGCGATGTGGAGTTCAGGGTTGTGAACTTCAACGCCACTTGGAACAGCGATGTCAGCGCCTGTTACAGCTCCGGCACCTGACTTGCGGATGTAGATGACGCTTGGCTCGTCGTTATCTGATGAGAGCACCAAGTTCTTGATGTTCAAAACGATATCGGTGAGATCTTCCTTAACGCCTTCAAGAGTTGTGAACTCGTGGAGTGCTCCTGCAACGCGAATGCTTGTTACTGCTGCACCTGGAATAGATGAAAGCAGAGTACGGCGCATTGAGTTACCGAGTGTGTAACCGAAACCTGGTTCTAGCGGTTCGATGATGAACCGTGAACGGTTTTCGGAGATTACTTCTTCACTGAGGGTTGGACGTTGTGCAATTAGCACTGCTGAGCCTCTTTCTTCTCGCGGAAATCCACTATTTGATTTCCTCTTTGGGGATTAAAAAATTACTTGCTGTAGAGCTCGACGATGAGCTGTTCTTGAACTTGGGTATCGATTACTGAACGTGCAGGGACGCCGTGGATGATGATGCGCATCTGCGAACCAACAACCTCCATCCATGCTGGAACAGCTTTTTCACCGAGTTCTGCGCTTGCAACGATAAATGGTGTGAGATCGAGTGACTTTGGAAGAACATCGATGATGTCCATTGGAGAAACGCGATATGAAGGAATGTTTACCTTCTTGCCATTTACGAGGAAGTGACTGTGACGAACCAACTGGCGCGCCATGTCACGGCTCTTTGCAAAGCCTGCACGGAATACAACGTTGTCGAGACGCGTCTCAAGAAGAACGAGAAGGTTTTCACCAGTCTTGCCCTGCTTGCGGTTTGCCTCTTCGTAGTAACCACGGAACTGCTTTTCGAGAACACCGTAGATACGTGCGCACTTCTGCTTTTCACGCATCTGTAATAGGTATTCAGATTCCTTGGAACGTCCACGACCATGTTGTCCTGGTGGATATGGGCGAGATTCGATAGGACACTTTGGTCCATCGCACTTTGCGCCCTTAAGGAAGAGCTTTACTTTTTCGCGACGGCAACGCTTGCAGTCTGCTCCGGTATAACGAGCCATTTATTCTCTTCCTTCCTTAAACTCGACGTGGTTTCGGTGGGCGGCAGCCATTGTGTGGAGCTGGAGTTACATCAGAGATGGCTCCAACTTCTAGGCCTGCTGCTTGCAATGAACGAATTGCAGTTTCGCGTCCGGAACCTGGTCCCTTTACGAAAACATCTACTTTCTTAAGGCCGTGCTCCTGTGCGCGACGAGCTGCTGCTTCTGCTGCAAGCTGTGCTGCGAATGGAGTCGACTTACGTGAGCCCTTGTAACCAACTTGGCCAGATGATGCCCAAGAAATTACAGCGCCGGTTGGATCGGTGATAGAGATGATGGTGTTGTTAAAAGTGCTCTTAATGAACGCCTTACCAACAGCAATGTTCTTCTTCTCTTTTTTACGTGTCTTGACTTTGCCCTTTGCAGGAGCAGCAGTCTTAGATTTAGGAGCGGCCATTACTTAGTCACCTTCTTCTTACCAGCAATTGCTTTACGAGGACCCTTACGAGTACGAGCGTTTGTATGTGTGCGCTGACCACGTACAGGAAGTCCCTTACGGTGACGGATACCTTGGTAGCTCTGAATTTCAACTTTACGACGAATGTCGCCAGCGATTTCGCGGCGAAGATCGCCCTCAATCTTGTAGTTAGCTTCGATGTATTCACGAAGCTGTGCGAGTTCTGATTCTTGCAAATCCTTAACGCGTGTATCTGGTGAAATCCCAGTTGCCGCGAGAGTTGCATGAGAACGAGTTAGACCCATTCCGAAGATATAGGTGAGTGCGATTTCCACGCGCTTTTCGCGAGGTAGATCGACACCAACAAGACGTGCCATTTAATCAACCGATCTGTAATCCGGAGGTCCTTCGCAGTGCTCCCAATTTGAATTGAGTCTCGGCCTACCGGTCCGAGAGTCCTAAGTAATTACTTACTTAGTTGCACCACGCGTATTTATTAAGTTGTAGAACTAGTTACTAACGAATTAGCAATTCTTTTGGGTTAATTCGTAAACGAATTAACCTTGACGCTGCTTGTGACGGAGATTTTCGCAAATCACCATGACGCGACCCTTGCGGCGAATGACTTTGCACTTATCGCAAATCTTCTTAACGCTTGGATTAACCTTCATGATCTTGCTCCAGTCTTCGTTACTTGTAACGGTAAATAATTCGACCTCGGGTGAGGTCATACGGACTTAGTTCTACGATCACACGATCACCAGGAAGGATGCGAATGTAGTTCTTTCGCATCTTGCCGCTGATGTGCGCAAGAATCTTGTGCCCATTAGTTAGTTCAACGCGAAACATTGCGTTAGGTAAAGCTTCTGCAACGGAACCTTCGATCTCGATGGCGCCATCTTTGCTAGCCACTAACACCCACTTCTGTTTCAAATTGAACCCACGCCCGTTTGCGAGCGCGGTTGCACCCACCAAAAACCCTCAGGATTTTCGCTAGGCGCGAAGGTGCAGTCTAAAGGCTGCCCCCTTATAAAGGGAAATTGGCTAAATCGCCCCTATTGGACCCCCTAGACACGCCCAAACTTCGGGGCGAAAAGACGGTTTTAGCTCTGGAAATCCTCACGGCTACCCTAGATATGGGAAGTCATTTACCTGCTTGCTGCACCAAAGAGCGAGGTCGCCAGCAATACTGAAAGTCCAATAAATACTCCGCTGGCACCTGCCGATGCGGCGAGTGCGCCTGCGGCGGCTGGTACTAAAAATTGTCCAAAGCGGTTACCCATCAAGCGTGCCGAAACTGCTAGAGCGCGCTCATTGGCGGCGGTCTTTTGCGAAACTAGCGACATAGTTAATGGCTGGCCAATTCCGAGAGAAAATCCGGCGATGAAAACTATTGCACCGAGAGTTAGCGGTGTGTTTGCAAATGCCATTCCCGCACACGCAAATACTGAGACTGTGGTGCTAACCATTAACAATTGATAAGTCGAGAATTTCGCACTTAGCCTGCCAAGGAAAAAGCGAGAGATCATCGTTGTCCCTGCACGAATAGCGAGAATGATGCCGATGGCATACGGAGAGAAGTTATTTTCTGTACCAAATAGCGGTAAGAAAACCACGAGCACATCGGCAACGGATGAAATTGCTAGCGAAACATATATTGCAGCCAAAATGCCCGGCTTTTTTAGCAACGCCAGCGCTGCGGTGTAAGTGCCTTCATCAGATTTTGCTTCAACACTTGGCTTCTCTTTACGCCATCTGATAACTGGCATCAGCGCAACCACGCAAAGTGCAAAGCCTAAAAGAAAAGCGTTAGATGTTGATTTAGGAAGTGTTCCGTCAGAACCCGCAACTAGCGCAGCAACAAGTGGTCCAAGTAAGTGGCCAAGAGATGCGCTAAATGTGTAGTAACCAAAATACTTGTCATAATTTTCACGCGGTGCGCGAAGTGCAACCATCGATTGACCGCCGACCATACAAGCTAGGTGTGAGATACCAGCGAAGGCGGTTGCGATTGCCAGAGTGAATACCGAGTTAGCAAAGACCAGGGCTAAGGCAGTTAGCGCCATAGATAAAGTCCCGGCAATTATGAACTTTCCTTCACCGATCTTTCCAACCAGCCGGCCAAATTGCAGCGCCAACAGAACCGGAAAGAGCGCGTATAGCGCGGCAACGACGCCGATTTCATAAGTACTGGCATCTAGTTCAATCGCCCGATAGGTAATCATCGGGCGAAGTACGTAGATCGTGGCTTGAGTAAGGGTAGAACTCAGTAAGAGCGGTCGCGCCCAAGGCAAGAGTTTTTCAGGCGCCATTTACTTCTTTAGAGCAAGCTTCTTCTTAAAGTTCCAAACCAGTGGACCGATAATTACTAGAAAGAGTATTAAGTAAAGGACTTTGGAGAGTGAGGTTGCATATAGCGCACTAACTTCTCCACCGCTGATCTGCAGTGCGCGACGCATCTGAAGCTCAGCCATTGGTCCAAGGATTAGCCCGATGATCATGGGAGTAATTGGCACTCCGAAACGACGGAATGCAAAACCAATCACGCCAACGCCCAAAGCTATCCAAAGATCAAATATCGCATTGTTGGCAACGTATGCGCCCATGAGTGCGAATGCGGTAATTCCAGAGAAGAGATACGGGCGTGGAATATTAAGGAGTTTTGCCCATACGCGCACCAGCGGCAAGTTGAGCGCCAAGAGCAAGGTATTACCGATAAAGAGAGATGCGATTAAGGTCCAGACGATTTCTGGGTTTGTTGTAAATAGCAGTGGACCAGGTTGAATGTTGTAAGTTTGAAGTGCGACAAGAATCACGGCAGCAGTTGCTGAAGTCGGAAGTCCGAGTGCAAGGAGCGGAACCAAAGCACCAGCCGCGTTGGCATTGTTGGCAGCTTCCGGA
The DNA here is from genome assembly GCA_044340015.1 of Candidatus Planktophila sp. Lineage (GTDB taxonomy): Bacteria > Actinomycetota > Actinomycetes > Nanopelagicales > Nanopelagicaceae > Planktophila. Next base: position 608 of record JBIIUL010000070.1, on the reverse strand, counting down.
CCTGCAACGCCTTCAATTGCGCCGTGACCGAATTCCTCTTTATTCTTTGATAAAGATTTTTCTGCGGCATAACTTAGAAAGGTTGGAACTTCAGATCCACCGGCTGGAATGACTCCTAATGGAAAACCAATCGCAGTTCCACGAAGCCAGGGGCGCCAAGAACGTTTGAAGTCTTGGCGAGTCATGATCGCCTTGCCCTTCATCGGAATGATCGACCAACCAGTTGCCTTCGCGCGGCCTGCGATATACAAAGCCTCGCCAAGTGCAAACAGTGAAACGATGACAGTTACTGTTTCAATGCCATCAATCGCTTGCAGGCTTCCAAATGTTAAGCGCACCGCACCAGATTGCAGATCAGAGCCAACTAGTCCGATAACAAGGCCTACTCCAAGGGATGCCATGCCGCGCAACATCGAATTGCCTAAGAGCGTTCCGACAGTTGTGAAGGCGATCAACATCAAGGCAAAGAAATCTGCCGCGGTAACTTTAAAGGCCCATTCGGCAAGAGATGGAGCAGTAAATGCCAAGATCGCAGTTGCAATAGACCCGGCAACGAATGAGCGAATGGCAGCAGTTGCGAGGGCTGAACCAGCGCGTCCGCGCTTAGC
>JBIIUL010000001.1:0-68213 GCA_044340015.1 Candidatus Planktophila sp. | reverse complement strand
ATGAATCTCCTTCGGTAACTTCAATTCGGTCATTCTATGCTCTCAAATTATGCAATTGGTGGGTGCCTCGCCTCTCTCTTGCGAGAGATTAAAAGCACCCACCAACCTTTAATGCATCAGGTCTATCTAATTACTTGATAATACCTGTGTTAACTAGAACGCCACCCTTTGATGTGAATCCAGCAAAGAGACCGTATGAAACGTCACCGTTCTTATCGAACTTGATGTTGTTTCCTGAAACGCTCTTACCCTTGTAGGCCTTAACCCACTTGAGCATCTTTTCACGAGTTGTGTTTCCGGCCTTGATTCCTTCAAGAAGGATATTTGCAGCATCGAATGATTCAACTGAGTAAACACCAGATGAGACGCCCATCTTCTTCTTGAAATCAGCTTCAAGCTTTGTGCTGATTCCAGCAAGTCCACCCACACCTGTAACACGTGAACCTTCAGCAGCAGCGCCCGCAAGCTTTGGGTACTCCTGGTTGAAGACTCCGTCGCCACCAGCGAAGATCGCTGTTGAACCTGAGTCACGAAGCTGCTTTACGAAAATAGCAGCTTGGCTGTAGTAGCCAGTGTAGATAACAACATTTGCAGCAGATGTCTTGATCTTTGCAATTGTTGGGCTGAAATCTGTAGTTGTGTTTGGAACTGAGTCAGTTCCTACAACAGATGCTCCAGCAACCTTCTTTAGACCACCAGTTACATAGCCTGCCAATGGCACGCCGTATGCAGACTGGTCATCAAAGATAAATACCTTTGCATTTTTTACACCCTGTGTTGCGTACTTAGCCAACGCTGGACCCTGCAAGTCATCCTTACCAACTACGCGGTGGAAAACTGGTCCGCCGAAGTCAGGTGATGCTGGATCTGTGATTGATACGCGTGTTGCTGAAGGAGAGATCATTACTAGTGATCCAGCCTTGTAGTAAGGAAGTGAAGCAATTGTTGCACCTGAGTAAGCAGGTCCTACAACGCCAAGAACGCTCTTGTTATTGCCAACGCCTGGAGCAACTGTTGATGCAACAGCTGGATCTCCTTGGTCATCAACTGAAAGAACTTTGATCTTGATGTTCTTGTTCTTTGCCATGAATAGCTTTGCAGCATACTTAACGGCGTTCTGCTCATCGATACCAGTTGATGCTTCTCCACCTGAAAGTGGACCCTGGTATGCGATTGTGTAAGTCTTTGTTGCTGCTGATGCTGATGTTGAAGCAAATACGCCTAGTGAAAGCGCAGCTGCGGCAACGATAGCGACAGAAGCTTTGATCTTCTTGTTCATGTATTGCCTTCCTGTTTTTTTTGCATGTGTCCCGGGACAGGGAGGCTGAAAGTGTAAAGGGGGTGATATAGATCTATCAAGCCCAAGTTGAGCCTGTATATGTAAAGGTTTGGTTACATTCGAGCCACTTCTGAAATTTAGGCCAAGTTGGCCCAACCTGAATTAATCCTGAGGGACGGCATCTGGAGAGATGACCGCCGCCGCGACCTCTTTCATGGTCAATCTGCGATCCATAGCGGCCCGCTGAATCCATGAAAAGGCCTCAGGTTCTGAGAGATTCAGGGCCTGCATCAAAATTCCCTTTGCGCGATCAATCAACTTACGAGTTTCAAGTCGCTCATGCAGATCTGCAACTTCATCGGCAAGTGATCGCATCTGCGTATGTCTACTAATTGCAATTTCAATTGCAGGAACTAAATCTCCTATAGAAAATGGTTTTACAACGTAGGCCATAACGCCGGCGTCTCGCGCACGTTCAACAAGTTCGCGTTGTGAAAATGCGGTCAACATCAGAACAGGTGCAATATCAATAATTTTCTCTGCTGTAGATATTCCATCAAGCACCGGCATCTTCACATCAAGAATTGCTAAATCTGGTTTATGAAATTGCGCTAGTTCAATTGCTTGTGCGCCATCTGCAGCTTCTGCTACAACTTCATACCCTGCTTCGCGCAACATCTCGACTAAGTCCATGCGAATGAGCGCTTCATCCTCTGCTACGAGAATCCTGATCGAAGGCTTACCCGCATCGCTAGTCGTTGTCATGTGCCTCGAGTCGGATTCGAACCGACACTATGCAGTGTTTGAGACTGCCCTCTCTACCGTTGGAGTACCGAGGCTCTTTGCGCTTTCCTTATTGGAAAGTTGCAAACCAAATCTTAACGGTATGCAGGAGCGGCGCCACTCACGGCATCACCCACGCGGTGAACGCGCATAGCGTTAGTTGAACCAGGAATTCCAGGAGGCGAGCCAGCCACAATTACGACTAATTCACCTTCAACGCAACGCTTAGATTTGAGCAAGAGGTTATCTGCCTGCATAACCATTTCATCGGTGTGCTTAACCATTGGAGTTAGCTCAGGTTCCACACCCCAGTCGAGAGCCATGCGGTTATATGTTCCAACTTCCGGTGTAAATGCCAAGATCGGAATTGGAGAACGAAGTCGCGCAGTGCGGCGTGCTGAATCACCTGATTGGGTGAAGGTAACCAAATACTTTGCGCCAACAATTGCGCCAACCTCTGTTGCTGCTTTAGTTATTGCACCACCCTTTGTCTTTGGCGGTGATTTCATCGGGCGGATCATATCCATGCCGCCTTCTTCAGTATGGGAAATGATTCGCGCCATAGTCTGAACTGCCTCTATAGCAAAATCTCCTACTGAAGTTTCGCCAGAGAGCATCAAGGCATCTGCACCATCTAATACTGCATTTGCACAGTCTGTTGCTTCGGCGCGAGTTGGACGAGAATTTGTAATCATCGAATCCAGCATCTGGGTTGCAACGATTACTGGCTTGGCTGCTTCACGGGCCAGTTCGATGCAATGCTTTTGTACAAGTGGGACTTCTTCAATGGGGAGTTCTACTCCGAGGTCGCCACGAGCCACCATGATGCCGTCAAAGGCGTTAACAATCTCCTGCAAGTTTGCAACTGCCTGAGGCTTTTCAATTTTGGCGATAACGGGAACGCGGATACCGACTTCATCCATAATTTTATGAACATCAATAATATCTTCGGCGCTGCGCACAAATGAGAGAGCGATGAAATCTGCACCTGCGTTAAGTCCCCAGCGAAGGTCCTCTTTATCTTTTTCAGAGAGCGCTGGAACTGATACAGCGACCCCTGGCAAGTTAATTCCTTTATTGTTGCTGACAGCACCTGGCTCGATAACTTTGGTTACGACATCGCTGCCTTTTACCTCAGTAACTTCAACGGTAACTTTTCCATCATCAATCAAAATGCGATCTCCTGGCTTGCAATCTCCAGGTAGGCCTTTATATGTAGTACCTACGCGATCTTTAGTGCCTTCTACTTCATCAGTAGTAATTGTGAAGATATCTCCGCGGGAAAGATCATGTGGGCCAGCCTTGAAACGAGCTAAGCGAATCTTTGGTCCTTGTAGATCTACGAGGATTGCAACAGGTTTTCCCGCCTCTTTCGCGGCTGCGCGGACTTCATTAAGTCGGCTTTGGTGTTCTTCATAACCGCCATGAGAGAGATTTAGACGAGCCATATTCATGCCGGCTGCAATCAACTCACGAACTTTTTCAGGTGATTCAACGGCTGGACCCATTGTGCAAACAATCTTCGCGCGACGCATGTGGCTACCTTATCTAATCGTTTTAATACTGGACAGTTTGAGGATGGAGATTTAGGCCACCGGGGCCTTAAACCATTAGTGAGCGATCTGTTGGTTCGATCGGTGACGGCAATTGGCTTTCACCTTCTAAATACTTATCAACTCCCGCCGCTGCGCTTCGCCCTTCGGCTATCGCCCAAACAATTAGCGATTGGCCGCGGCCTGCATCTCCGGCGACGAAAATTCCTTCTTCGCTAGTCTGGAAGTTGGTATCACGCTTGATGTTTCCGCGTTCATCTAATTCAACATCTAACTGAGTCAATAGCGCTGACTTTTCTGGTCCAGTAAAGCCCATTGCAAGAAATACAAAGTCAGCTGGAATTTCCTTCTCTGTTCCTGGAACTGGTTCAAACTTTCCATTTTCAAACTTTGTTTCAACGAGTTTGATCGCCTTTACATTGCCGTTTCCATCGCCAATGAATTCTTCAGTGCTTACTGCAAAGAGTCGGTTATCTAACTCTTCGTGAGCAGAAGAGACGCGGTAGATCATTGGATAAGTTGGCCAAGGTTGTGATGATGGGCGCTCTTCAGTTGGGCGCGGCATGATCTCGAGTTGAGTAACACTTGCTGCACCTTGGCGAATTGAAGTGCCTAGGCAATCTGCGCCGGTGTCTCCCCCGCCAAGAATTACTACATGCTTACCTGCAACGTTGATATCAGGGTTCACAACTTCGCCAAGGGCTTGCTTGTTGCCCCAAGGTAGAAATTCCATCGCTTGGTAAATACCTTTATTTTCGCGACCCTTAATTGGTAGATCGCGCCACTGGGTTGCGCCAACTGCGAGAACGATCGCATCGTATTTCTTGCGCAGATCACTTCCTGTTAGTTCAACGCCAACATTTACTCCGGGACGAAAACGAGTTCCTTCTTTCTCCATCTGAGTTAAACGACGATCCAAGATGTTCTTCTCCATCTTGAACTCAGGAATTCCGTAACGGAGTAGTCCACCGATTTTATCGGCGCGTTCGTAAACAGCGACGGTATGTCCTGCACGTGTTAACTGTTGCGCAGCGGCTAGGCCAGCAGGGCCAGAACCAATTACTGCAACGGTCTTTCCAGTCAAGCGTTCAGGGGCAAGTGGCTTTACATTTCCAGCGCCGAAAGCTTCCTCAATTGTGCGGAGTTCTACCTGCTTAATGGTTACCGCATCAGCGTTTATTCCGACAACGCAAGCTGTCTCGCACGGTGCCGGACAAAGGCGACCAGTAAATTCAGGGAAGTTATTTGTGGCATGCAGGCGATCGATCGCTTCTTCTTTATCGCCGCGCCAGATCAAGTCATTCCATTCAGGAATCAAATTTCCGAGTGGGCAACCTTGATGACAGAAAGGAATGCCGCAATCCATGCAACGACCTGCCTGCTTCTGCAAGTGCTCCATGCTTTGTGGTTCGTAAACCTCATGCCAATCTTTGATACGTACGTCAACTGGACGGCGCTTTGGAGTTTCGCGCGGCGTAGTTAGAAATCCCTTTGGATCAGCCATTTGCTGCGACCTCCATTACATATTGATCAACAGGTAAACCATCTTTTGTCGCACGTTCAATAGCCGCTAAGACGCGCGCATAGTCGCGTGGCATAACGAGAGAAATGCGATTTAGCGCAGCGTTCCAATCTGCAAGTAGCGCTGCGGCAATTTCAGAACCTGTCTCGGTAAAGAAATCAGAGACAAGAGATTTGAGTATCTCCTTTTGATCTTCTGGAACAGTCAAGATATCCACGAGTTCGCCGTTAACTTGGGCGGGATTGAGATCGAGCACAAATGCTCGTCCACCTGACATACCAGCAGCAAAGTTACGGCCGGTGCGACCAAGTACGACTACGGTGCCACCAGTCATGTACTCGCAACCATGATCGCCAATTCCCTCGACGATCGCAGTCGCGCCAGAGTTACGCACACAGAATCTTTCGCCAACTAAGCCGCGGATATAGATCTGACCCGATGTTGATCCGTAACCGATGACGTTTCCGGCTATGACATTTTCATGCGAAGCAAAAGTTGCTCGCTCGTCCGGGCGCACGATTACGCGACCACCTGAAATACCTTTACCTACGTAGTCATTGCTATCGCCATACATGCGAATTACAACGCCTTGCGGCAAGAAAGCACCGAGTGATTGGCCAGCCGAGCCATGCAGGGTTACATCAATAGTCCCGATTGGAAGTCCATCTGCGCCATAGCGTCGCGTTACTTCTGCGCCCAACATCGTGCCGACGGTGCGGTTTACATTTCGCACAGGCAGATCTATACGAACGCTTTCGCCCTTATCAAGGGCTGCAGCAGAGAGTTCAATCAACTTATTGTCGAGTGCTGCAGCTAATCCATGATCTTGCACTGTTGTGCGATGCAAAGGTGAATCAACATCTGGGCGCACTAGTAGCGGAGCTAGATCAAGGCCGCTCGCCTTCCAGTGATTTACTGCATCGCGGGTATCAAGATATTCGACATGGCCAATGGCTTCTTGCATTGTTCGCATGCCTAAGCTGGCCAAAATTTCGCGTACTTCTTCGGCGATGTATTCGAAGAATGTTTCGACAAACTCTGGCTTACCCGTAAATTTCTTGCGTAGCTCCGGATTTTGCGTTGCCACACCCACTGGGCAGGTATCCAAGTGACAGACGCGCATCATTACGCAACCAGATACAACAAGTGGCGCAGTTGCAAAACCGTACTCTTCTGCACCAAGGAGCGCCGCGATAACAACGTCGCGCCCAGTCTTTAACTGACCATCTGCTTGTACAACAATGCGATCGCGCAGACCATTTAGAAGAAGGGTCTGTTGTGTTTCAGCCAAACCGAGCTCCCAAGGAGCGCCCGCATGCTTGAGCGAAGTCAGCGGTGATGCGCCTGTGCCACCATCGTGACCGGAGATCAAGACAACATCAGCATGCGCCTTGCTTACGCCAGCAGCAACGGTACCGACACCAACTTCAGCCACAAGCTTTACGTGGATACGTGCATTCTTATTTGCATTCTTTAAATCGTGAATGAGTTGTGCCAGGTCTTCGATCGAATAAATATCGTGATGTGGCGGTGGTGAAATCAAACCAACACCTGGAGTTGAGTAACGAACCTTGGCGATCCATGGATAGACCTTGTTGCCTGGCAACTGGCCGCCTTCACCAGGCTTTGCACCTTGTGCAATCTTAATTTGGATATCGTCGGCGTTAACTAGGTAGTTGCTTGTAACTCCGAAACGACCGCTCGCAACCTGCTTGATTGCGCTGCGCTTGGAATCGCCATTTTCCATAGGGATAAAGCGCGATGGGTCTTCGCCGCCTTCGCCAGTATTTGATTTGGCGCCGAGTCGGTTCATAGCGATCGCTAAAGTTTCATGGACTTCTTGTGAAACTGAACCCCAAGACATAGCGCCGGTTGAGAAACGCTTTACGATCTCGGAAATTGGTTCAACTTCATCTATGGAAATTGCCGGGCGGATGCCATCTTTAAATGCAAAGAGTCCGCGCAGAGTCATTAGCTCTTTACTTTGGCTATCGACCTTGCTGGTGTAACGCTTAAATATGTCGTAGCGCTTTGATCGAGTTGAGTGTTGCAGCGCAAAGACCGTCTCTGGATTAAATAGATGCGGTTCGCCATCGCGACGCCATTGGTATTCGCCGCCGATCGGCAAACGCTTTGAACCAGGGATCGCTCCCCCAGGTGGATAGGCGATGTGGTGGCGCGCCAAAGTTTCTTCAGCAATAGTGTCGAGACTGATTCCGCCAAGTCGCGAAGTCGTACCAACAAAGTATTCGTCGACAACTTCTTGAGAAAGTCCGATCGCTTCAAATACTTGAGCTCCCGTGTAAGAGGCGATAGTAGAAATGCCCATCTTCGACATCACCTTAAGAACACCCTTACCCAAGCTCTTAATAATGTTGCGAACGGCCTTTTCAGGAGTAATTCCAGTTATGACGCCCTGCAGAACTAAATCTTCAGCAGATTCCATAGCCAGATATGGGTTTACCGCTGCTGCGCCGTAACCAATAAGCAGCGCTACATGGTGAACTTCGCGAACATCGCCAGCTTCTACAACAAGTCCAACTTTGGTGCGAGTCTTCTCGCGGATCAAATGGTGATGAACTGCGGCAGTTAAGAGAAGTGAAGGAATTGGCGCATCTTCAGCATCACCATCACGGTCGGATAGAACGATGATGCGCGCACCAGCTGTTATCGCATCCGATACTTCGCGCTTAATTTCTTCAAGGCGAGTATGTAGCGTGTTTCCATCACCTGAAACTGGAAAGAGCCCGCGAACCACGTAGGCAGATAAACCTGGGTGGTCGCCATCAGCATTTACATGGATGATCTTTGCTAGTTCATCGTTATCGATGACTGGAAAGGCGAGTGAGATCTGACGACATGAAGACGGACCAGGATCAAGCAGGTTGTGCTCTGGACCAATTGATCCACCCAAACTTGTAACAAGTTCTTCACGGATTGCATCTAGCGGTGGGTTGGTAACTTGCGCAAATAGTTGTGAGAAGTAATCAAATAGTAGTCGTGGCTTTTCAGAGAGCGCTGCAATTGGAGTATCCGTACCCATGGAGCCGAGCGCTTCCATTCCGTTCTTTGCCATTGGCGTAACAAGAATGCGAAGTTCTTCTTCGGTATAACCAAAGGCGCGTTGGCGGCGAACCACAGAAGAGTGCGGATAAATAATATGTTCACGGGATGGAAGATCAGATAACTTCATCATTCCCGCGTGAAGCCATTCGCCGTAAGGCGCAGCGTCAGCCAAAGAATCTTTAATCTCATCATCTTCAATGATGCGTCCTGCTTCGATATCAACTAAGAACATCTTGCCGGGCTGTAAGCGACCCTTGCGAACAATTTTTTCAGCAGGGAAATCTAGAACTCCAACTTCAGATGCAAGAACAACTAACCCATCATCGGTAACCCAGAAACGTGATGGACGTAGACCGTTGCGATCTAGAACTGCCCCAACTTGATGTCCATCTGTAAACGTTACGCAAGCTGGACCATCCCATGGCTCCATAAGAGATGCGTGGAAGGCGTAGAAGTCGCGACGTTTCTGCGACATCGTTGTGTGATTTTCCCACGCTTCAGGAATCATCATCAAAACAGAGTGTGGAAGTGAGCGTCCTCCAAGATAGAGAAGTTCTAGTACTTCATCGAAGGAAGCCGAGTCGCTGCCAGACATTTCAACAATTGGAAAGAGGCGACTTAGATCTCCTGGAATCAACTCACTTTCAAGAAGTGATTCGCGGGCGCGCATCCAGTTTCGGTTTCCCTTAACGGTATTGATCTCACCGTTATGTGCGATAAATCGGTATGGGTGAGCTAGCGGCCAAGATGGAAAAGTATTTGTAGAAAAACGAGAGTGGACAAGTGCCAGTGGTGAGACAACGCGTGAATCGCTTAGATCTGGGAAGAACTCTTCGAGCTGTCCAGTTGTAAGCATTCCTTTGTAAACAATGGTTTGTGATGAAAGAGATGGGAAGTAAAGATCGAGTGAATGTTCGGCGCGCTTTCTAAGGCAGAAGGCGAGGCGATCTAGCGCAATACCTGATTCGTTATTGTTGCCGGCAAGAAAGACTTGTTCAAACTTAGGCATGACCGAGACAGCAGTTTTACCAAGTGATTTGGCGTTGATTGGAAGATCGCGCCAACCGAGAACAGTTAAACCTTCTTCCGATGCGATCTTTGCAATCTCAGAGCGAACATCCGCACCTTGTGAAACAAAGGCGATGCCTGTTGCGTAGTGGCCTTCATTGGGAAGTTTGAAATCTGTAACTGCGCGATAGAAAGCATCGGGAACGCGAATTAAAATTCCTGCGCCATCACCGCTATCTGGTTCAGCACCTGAGGCGCCGCGGTGTTCTAAGTTGCGAAGTGCGGTAAGCGCCTTCTCAACAATCTCATGTGTCGCAACTTTATTTAGAGTAGCAACCATCGCAACGCCGCATGCATCATGCTCGTTTGCGGGATCATAAAGACCCTGTTGTGCTGGGTAATTAGATGGAAGAGCCATCTGTTACACGCTCCTGTTGCTCACACTTATATTGTTGAAAGAGTGGGACAACTTTGGCCCGATATATTCACCGCAGGCGGTTATAGATGCAAAAGGGTAGCAACACTTTGCGGCATTCGGCACTCCCGAATAAGCCTGCGCGAGAGTGAGTTTAGATACCGCTCAAATGGAGCGCCTGGCCGATTCCTGCGGTAATTGCCATGCCGATGCAACCGCCCAAGATCACGCGAAGGGTAGGCACAAGTACCTTTGAGCCCGCGGTCTTCGCGCTGAGAATTCCAGTGAGAGTTAATCCAAGGACAGTGAAGGCGACGATCGTCGCCGCAGCCCTTCCGGGAGTCGGAGCGAAGGCGCCGATAAATGGAATTAAACCGCCTGCGGTAAATGCGGCAGCAGATGCGATCGCTGCTTGAACCGGTCGCGCTTTAGTGTGTGGGAATTGTCCTAGCTCATCACGAAGATGGGCTTCTAAAGGATCGCGATCATGCATCGCTTTGGCAACCTGCATTGCAAGTTCTGGAGTCAGCCCTCGATCAATATAGATATGTTGTAACTCGATGAGCTCTGATTCAGGATCCATTGCTAGATGTTGCACCTCAAGGGCGCGATCAGATTCTTCAATATCATTTTGAGAACGCACTGAGACATATTCTCCAACGGCCATCGACATTGCACCCGCAGCAATACCTGCGGCACCTGCGGTAATTAAAAATGATTGTGCATCGGCTCGGCCAGCTGTGGCTGCAGATACACCAATCATTAGCGAAGCAGTTGAAACCAAACCATCATTTGCGCCAAGCACTGCAGCGCGTAACCAACCTGCGCGATGGCCACGGTGGCTTAGATTTCGCTGATATACATCTTCAAGTGCCATATTTGTAGCCTATCTGATTGGCGCTAAAAAATTGGGCAGGCTTAGGCCTTATCGCGGTTGCGCAGCCTTGTGAAAATCATTGCAGCGATCAAAGTTAGCGCCAGGCTTACCCATTGATTTACTCGCAGACCTGCAATTTCATGCGCTGGATCAATGCGGATCGATTCGATAAAGAAGCGTCCGATTGAATAGCCAGAGACGTATGCGGCAAAGGTGCAACCAGCTGACCAATTTTTTGAAGCGCCCATCAATGCAAAGGCAATCAGCGTGCACCAGATCGCTTCGTAGAGAAATGTTGGATGAAACGTTTCAACGAGACCATATCCACTTGGCCGATATTTGTATGGAATAGAAAGAGCCCACCAGGTATCCAATGGACGACCAAAGAGTTCGGCGTTAAACCAATTTCCAAATCTGCCGATCGCCTGTGCAAAGAGAATTCCCGGAGCAATTGCGTCCAGGAATACCCCAAAACTCGGCAAGTTCATTGAACGTCCGAGTTTGCGATATGAGAAGAAGGCTCCCAGTGCGCCAAGAGATATGGCACCCCAAATACCAAGGCCACCTTGCCAAATTTTTAATATCGCAAGGAGTTCGCCATCTGCACCGAAGAACTCATCTGGAGTTGTTATAACGTGATAAAGCCTGCCACCAATAATTCCGGCTGGTACAGCGATAACTGCAACTTCAGAGACAACGCCCTTTAAGGATTGATCGTGTGCAGCAAGGCGCTTATTGCCCAGCCAGATCGCAATTGCAATTCCGGTGATGATGCAGAGCGCATAGAAATGCACGGTGAATGGCCCGATTGAAACTTCCGAAATACTCGGAGTAGGTATCGAGCGATTCATGCGTTCGCTAGTTAGGCTTTTTCGACCGCGAGCATAAAGTCAGCGAGACCGTTATATGCGGTATTGCGATCTATTTCCTTACCGTTGATAAAGACCGTTGGAGTTGAATTTACATTTCGCTTTGATCCTTCTTCAGCGACGTTCTTAACCCAGCCCATGTAATCCTGGCCTTGTACGCACTTGTCGTAATCTGAGCTAGAAATTCCTAGACCGATACCGAGCGTTGCGAAATATTGTGTTGTCCAATTACCAGCATTTTCGGCAGGCTGGTTTGCATAGAGAGTTCTGTGGAATTCAAGGAACTTACCTTGATCGGCAGAACACGCAGCAGCATTGGCGGCAAGTTGTGACTCGCCACCAAGGAAGGAGAGCGGATGGTAGGCAACTTTTGCTTTCTTAGTTGCAATTAACTCTTCAATGTAAGCTCCGTTGATCGCCTCAAAACGGGCGCATGCTGGGCATTGAAAGTCTTCATAAATTTCGATAAATGGAACACCAGTTAACTCACTGTTAAAGACCAATCCGTAACCATCATTTACTGATGCAGTAGCAGGAATAGCCGCGGTGGAATCACCTTGCTTAGATAGAACCGTCGGCACCAACATAATCAGAGCAACGCCAACAACAACTGCAACAACTAGGTTGCGTGTGAAGTTATCTTTTCCGCCATTTGATTTTCCGCTCTTTGGTTTCTTTGCTTGTGCCATCTTTATTCCGTATCTCCTGCGTTAGATTGTTTGGGCGCTTTATCAACTGAAAATTTGCTGACTGGATATCGGAGTAAGAATAGGGCCATCGCGACTAGCCCAGCATCTCTGAGAATCTCCTGAAGGTAGCGTGTCTCACCGGGAGCAACCGTGCCTCCCCCGCCGAAGCAACCACAGTCAATATTCAAACCGCGCGCCCAGGCTTGTCCGATTGCAATGATAAAGATGAACATTGTGAACCCTCCGAGGGCTGCAACAACGCGGGTGGCCGCTCCAAGGATGAGCAGTAGACCAATTACAACTTCAAAGAATGGAAGGCTCTGGCCAAGAAAATTAGCAATTGGAATTGGAAGTAGTTCGTACGAACGAACTGCCATTTGAGATACCTCGAGCTTGTCGACCTTTAAATAACCTGCGACAAAGAGAACGCCTCCAAGGGTGAGTCGACAGACCAAACCAATCCAAGGTTGTAACTTTTCAAATTTACTCATCGTCCCTCACGCACACCTTTAGCTAGCTCTATTGCTAACTCTTTAACTGCGGCTAATCCGGCTTCTTCATTTGGTGCATCTTGTATAGCTTTAATGAAAGCTGAACCAACTATTACTCCATCAGCATATGCAGCAACGCCCTTAGCTTGTTCGCGGGTTGAAACACCTAAGCCAACAGCCACTGGTAGGCCAGTAGTCGTGCGGATTCGCGCGACTAGATCGGCAGCACCTGACGAGACAGAATTTCGCGCACCAGTTACGCCCATCAAACTCGCAGCATAAACAAATCCGCCACACGCCGCAGTGACCTTTGGCATGCGTGCATCGGATGTACTTGGCGCGATTACGTAGATTGGATTAATTGAATTTTCCTTAGTGGCATCTAGCCAGACAACGGACTCTTCTATCGTTAAATCGGGAGTGATTACACCTGAGCCGCCATTTGCGGCGATCGCCTCAGCAAATTTAGTTACGCCATAACGCTCGATTGGGTTCCAGTAAGTCATTACTACTGCAGCAACTCCGCCATCTGTTGCCACTTTTAGAGCCGACATAACCTCAGCCGCACCAGTGCCGTTTTCTAACGCGGTTACCGCTGCCGCCTGAATAGTTGGGCCATCCATTACCGGATCGCTATATGGAAAACCAATCTCGATTGCGTCAACTCCGGCATCGATAAAGGTTTGAATAACTTTTGCACAACCTGCTTGAGAAGGAAAACCTGCAGGGATATATGCAATTAGCGCAGCGCGATTTTCAGCGCGAACCTTTACAAATAGTTGATCGAGTGCAGTCATTAATCCAGTGGAATTCCAAAATATTGCGCTGCAGTCTGCACATCTTTATCGCCGCGACCAGAAAGGTTGATAACGATAATCGCATCTTTACCTAGTTCATTTCCAACCTGGAGCGCACCTGCTAGAGCATGTGCAGTTTCGATCGCAGGAATAATTCCTTCTGTCTTCGAAAGAAGTGCGAAGGCATGCATCGCTTGTTCATCTGTGATGGCGCGATACTCAGTGCGCCCAATGTCATGCAAGTACGCATGCTCAGGACCTACACCAGGGTAATCAAGACCAGCAGAAATTGAATGTGACTCAACAGTTTGACCATTAGCATCTTGCAAAACATAAGATCGAGTTCCGTGCAGAACTCCTGGAGTTCCACCAGTAATTGTTGCTGCATGGCGTCCAGTTTCCACGCCGTCTCCACCTGCTTCTAGCCCAATCAAACGTACTGATGGATCGGAGATAAAGCGGTGGAAGATTCCGATCGCATTTGATCCGCCACCAACGCAGGCAAGTACTGCATCAGGTAGGCGACCAGTGAGCGCTAAAACTTGTTCGCGTGTTTCTTCGCCGATGATCTTATGAAAATCTCTAACCATAGTTGGGAAGGGGTGCGGACCTGCAACGGTGCCCAGCATGTAGTGAGTGGTTTCAACGTTAGTTACCCAATCGCGCATCGCTTCATTGATGGCATCCTTTAAGGTTCGCGAACCTGTTGTAACAGGAACAACTTCAGCGCCAAGTAATTTCATGCGCGCAACATTTAACGCTTGGCGTTTTGTATCTTCTTCGCCCATATAGACAACACATTCCAAGCCCATCAACGCGGCAGCTGTTGCTGATGCAACGCCATGCTGACCTGCGCCGGTTTCAGCGATTATGCGCTTCTTACCCATGCGCTTTGTGAGTAACGCTTGGCCAAGAACGTTATTGATTTTATGGCTACCAGTGTGGTTTAAATCTTCACGCTTTAAAATAATGCGCGCACCGCCTGCATGTTCTGCAAAGCGTATTGCTTCAGTGAGGATGCTAGGGCGCCCGGTGTACGTGCGATGTAGCTCTGCGAGTTCAGCAACAAATGATGGATCGCTCTGTGCAGTGAGATGGGCTGCTTCTAATTCCTCTAGAGCGCCAATTAGAGCTTCAGGTACAAAGCGACCACCATAAGGACCGAAGTGACCCAAGATGGATCCAAGATCTTCTTGCGGCGTAGTCGACATGGGTTTAAGCCTACCCTCGACCCAATAAGGTCCGCATCGCCAAATCTGGATCACCCGATGTAACCAGGGCTTCACCGACCAAGATCGCATCTGCGCCTGAGTCCTGAGCAAATTCAACATCGCCCCTAGTTGATATTCCAGATTCGGCAACACGGATTAGATCGCTTGGAATTCTCGGAATCAAATCAGAGAAGGCTGTGGCATCTACTTCTAAGGTCTTTAGGTTTCGCGAGTTTACGCCCACGATTCGAGGTGAGATTTCTAGCGCCCGCTCTAACTCATCTGATGTATGAACTTCAATCAGTGATGCCATCTGCAATTCAGTTGCGATATCAAAGAAATCTCTAAGTTGGCTCTTAGAGAGCGCTGCGACAATTAAAAGGATTACATCAGCTCCATGAGCGCGCGCTTCAAAGAATTGATATTCGTCAACCATAAAGTCTTTACGCAAAATTGGAGTATCTACCCGATTGCGTACCGCATCTAAATCAGCGAGCGATCCTTTAAAGCGGCGTTCCTCCGTTAGAACGCTAATCACACTTGCACCAGCGCTTTGGTAGCGCTCAGCTAGCGCTGCTGGATCGGAGATCGCAGAAAGTGCGCCTTTACTTGGTGATGATCGCTTTACTTCAGCGATTACCTTCATCTCATCTCCGGTTAAGGCAAGGTGGGCATCGCGCACCGGTGCGGCTTGCGACATCTCTTCATGAATTTGGTTTAGCGATTTGCGACGTTTGGCTAAATCTTCACGAACGCCCTCAATTATCGAATCTAGGACGGTCATGGCTTCTCGTTCTCACCTTTGAGATCGCTGGGATCGATTCCGTGGTCGAGTGCGCTCCACGAATTCATAGGTGGCTTATTTCTAGATTGGCGTTCGTATCGTTTAGAAATTCGAAAGCGCTTTGAAATATAGAGCGTGAGAGTTGCAACAATCAAAATTGAGATAACTATTTGAACAAACTCAGACACTTTCTGACCTCATTTGATTTGCAGCGCTGATCGCACCTAGAACTGCAGCTGCTTTATTTGCGCATTCTTGATCTTCAGATGCCGGATCTGAATCTGCTACTACGCCCGCGCCTGCCTGAACGTAAGCCATCTTGTTATAAATCAGCGCGGTGCGAATTGCGATACATGTATCGATATTGCCAGTGAAATCTATATAACCGATTGCTCCCCCGTAGAGCCCGCGTCGAGTTGGTTCGAGTTCTTCAATTATCTCCATCGCTCTTGGCTTTGGCGCACCAGATAGCGTTCCGGCAGGAAAGACGGCAAAGAGCGCATCAACTGGCGTAGAAGTTTGTGCAAGTTCGCCAATGACTGTAGAAACAATATGCATCACATGTGAATAGCGTTCGATATGCATAAAGTCGATTACTTCAACAGTGCCTGGCTTTGAGATTCGGCCCAGATCATTTCTCCCAAGATCAACCAACATCAAGTGTTCTGCGCGCTCTTTGGGATCGGCCAATAACTCTTCACCTAAACGATGGTCTTCTTCAGCAGATGCTGAGCGTTTTCTAGTTCCAGCAATCGGATGAACCATTACCTCTTTACCGGTCACCTTTACCAAGGCTTCGGGGCTTGAGCCGACCACTTCTATTCCATCGGTAAAGCGGAAGAGATACATGTATGGGCTTGGGTTATGAAGGCGTAGCGCACGGTAAACATCTAAAGCATCGGCGCTACATTCCATAGCAAATCGTTGCGATAGGACTATTTGAAAAGCCTCCCCCGCAACAATCTCTTCCTTAGCCTGTAGCACCATGGATTTGAATTCATTGCTGGAGATGTTCTGGGTGAATTGTGGAGTTTGCTTTTCTGGAATCTGGACGATGTATCCAGGTAACGAACCTTGCAGATCAGATTGCATGCGATCTAAACGAAGTTGAGCATCGTGAAATGCTTCATCGATTCGCTCGTTGCTGCCATCCCAGTTAATAGCGTTAGCGATTAAGGTAATTGTTCCCTCGGCGTGATCCATTACCGCTAGATCACTAGTTAACATAAAGGCGATTTCTGGAAGCGGAATATCTTTTACGCTTTGGCTGGGCAATTTCTCTAAGCGGCGAACTGCGTCATAACCCATGTAGCCAACTAGTCCACCAGTAAGCGGTGGGAGTCCAGCAATCTTTGGAGACTTTAAGTGAGCAGCCGATAGACGAAGGGCTTCAAGTGGATCTATCCCAACCGGTGCGCCAGCAGGTGTTGTACCGACCCAAATTGAACGGCCATCTTTCTCACTTAAAGTTGCTTGGGAGTGGGCGCCGATAAACGAATAGCGCGACCAGACTCCCCCGTGTTCGGCGGATTCCAAGAGAAAAGTTGATGCTTCATTTTTAGCTATCTTGCGGTAGACACCTAGTGGTGTTTCACCGTCGGCAAGGAGTTTGCGATAAACCGGAATAACGTTGTAACTCTTCGCATACTCGCGAAATTCAGATAATTGCATTACTTTTCCGCACTTATCTCTAGCGGTTTGTGGAAACAAGTTTTATCTCCAGTGTGGCAAGCCGCGCCAACTTGGTTAACTTTTAGAAGCAAAGCATCGCCATCGCAATCAAGTGAAATTGAAATTACCTCTTGGGTATGGCCAGATGTGGCACCCTTAACCCAGAGTTCGCTGCGGCTGCGGCTCCAGTAAGTCGCCTTACCTGTTGCCAAAGTTTGCGCAAGAGATTCGCGGTTCATATAGGCCAGCATTAAAACCTCACCGGTTTTAGCATCTTGGGCGATCGTTGGAATTAGATCGATACCTACTTTCAGACGCGCTGCTATATCTGGTGGGATCGCAGCGCTCATATGCTTATTCTGCCTTACGCAGTTGCGTTGTTGCGAATGGAATAACCCTGCGCGCTTAGGTAGCGCTTTACATCACCTATGCGGTGAACGCCGAAGTGAAAGACGCTGGCTGCAAGTAGCGCATCTGCACCGGCATCAAGGGCAACGGCAAAATCTTCTAGCGCGCCTGCGCCACCACTAGCGATGAGAGGAACTTTAGAGATGGCGCGAACTGCGGTAATCATTCCGACGTCATAGCCCGCGCGCGTTCCATCGGCATCCATAGAGTTGAGGAGAATTTCTCCCGCACCAAGTGCGCAAGCTTTTTCAACCCAAGCAAGAGCATCAAGCCCAGCACTTTGTCGACCGCCATGCGTTGTAACCTCAAAGCCTGACTCGGTTCGAGCACGTCTTGCATCAATTGAGATAACTAACACTTGCGAGCCGAAGCGATCGGCGATTTCTGCGATTAATTCAGGGCGCGCAATCGCAGAAGTATTGATCGAAACTTTATCTGCACCAGCACGTAGTAAACGGTCAACATCATCAACTGAGCGAATGCCACCGCCAACTGTTAACGGAATAAAGACTTGTTCAGCGGTCTTGCGCACTACATCTAAAGTTGTTTCGCGGTTACTGCTGCTGGCAGAGATATCTAAGAAAGTTAACTCATCTGCGCCTTCTAAGTTGTAAAGCGATGCCATCTCAACTGGATCACCCGCATCAACTAAATCGGTGAAGTTGACGCCCTTTACAACGCGACCATCAGTTACATCTAGGCAGGGAATGATCCGGATTGATAAAGCCATTTACTTTGTGCCTTTGGTTAGCGCCAGCGCTTCTTGAAGAGTGAACGCACCTGCATAAAGTGCCTTACCGACAATTGCACCTTCAACTCCGATTGCGTGAAGCGAAGAGAGCGCCTTGATATCTGCAAGAGATGAAATTCCTCCACTGGCAACTACTGGCTTTTTGGTAACAGCGCAGACCTCTTTAAGAAGTTCCAGGTTTGGACCTTGTAGCGTTCCATCTTTAGTTACATCTGTAACAACGTAACGAGAGCAACCATCTCGCTCTAGACGTTCGATCGTTTCAAAGAGATCGCCGCCTTCTTTAGTCCATCCGCGCGCAGCCAACACATGTCCGCGAACATCTAAACCGACTGCGATGCGATCTCCGTGTTCGGCAATCACGCGCGCTGTCCATTCTGGATTTTCTAGCGCTGCTGTACCTAGATTTACACGAGTACACCCCGTTGCAAGAGCGCGCTTTAAAGATTCGTCATCGCGGATTCCGCCAGAGAGTTCAACTTTAATATCAAGACGGCCCACAACTTCTGCAAGTAGCAATGTATTTTCACCACGACCAAAGGCAGCATCTAGATCTACTAAGTGAAGCCATTCTGCACCCGCTGCTTGAAACTCGAGGGCAACTTCAAGTGGTGCGCCATAGATGCTCTCTTGTGCGAGCTCGCCTTGTACCAAGCGAACTGCCTTGCCATCTTTGACATCGACTGCTGGCAGGAGCTCCAGATAATTTATTTGGTGGTTATTTGTAGTCATAGCGTTCCCACCCAATTCTTAATCAACGCAAGCCCAGCATCACCAGATTTTTCAGGATGAAATTGTGTCGCTGCGATCGCACCATCTTCAACTGCTGCCAAAAACTTTTCGCTATGGGTGCTCCAGGCCTGTGCAATACCAACGCTCTTCTTTGCCGCATAAGAGTGCACGAAGTAAAAGGATTGATCTTCTATTCCTTTAAACAAGTTCGAGTTTGATGAGACTTCTACGGTATTCCAACCCATATGCGGCAATATCGGCGCATCTAACTTGGTGATGCTCTCATCCCAGATGCTAACGCCTTGGTGCAGTGGCCCGTTGGTATGTTCATCGCCATCTCTGAAGAGAATTTGCATTCCAACACAGATTCCTAAAGTCGGACGTTGCTTAGCAAGGCGTTCGCGAACAATCGCATCTCCCCCAACTGCAACTAAACCGCGCATACATGCCGCAAAAGCGCCGACGCCTGGAACAACCAAGCCTTGCGCATTGAGTGCAATGTCGCGATCGGAGGTAACTACAACCTCTTTACCGCTGCGCTCAAAAGCTCGCTGCGCCGACCTTAGATTTCCAGATCCATAATCAAGGATTGCAATCACTATTAAAGTGAACCTTTTGTTGAAGGAACTCCTGCGATTCCGCCATCAAGTGATACTGCATCGCGAAGTGCTCGTGCTACCGCTTTAAACTGCGCTTCGAAGACGTGGTGCGCATTGCGACCCTCAAGTACGCGCACGTGAAGCGCGATGCGAGCTTCAGCAACGATTGACTCCCAGATGTGCTTGCCGAGAGTTGTATCAAAGGTCCCGATCAATTCAACGATTTCTGGTTGGCGATGGACTAAATATGGGCGACCCGAAAGATCTACCGCTGCCTGAACTAGTACTTCATCAAGTGGAACCATGGCATCGCCAAAGCGACGGATGCCGATCTTGTCGCCAAGTGCTTCGCGAAGTGCTTGTCCGAATGCCAGAGATGAATCTTCGACTGTGTGGTGTGAATCCACATCGATATCTCCAGTTGTCTTTACCGTGAGATTGAAACCAGAGTGCTTTCCGAGTTGCGAGAGCATGTGATCAAAGAATGGAACTCCGGTATCTACTGAGATCTCACCGACGCCATCAAGGTTTAACTCAACGAGTACGTGAGACTCTTTAGTTTTACGTTCTACACGGGCTGTTCTCATCTGATTATCTCCATTAGCTTCGTATTCAATTACTTCTGCAAAATCTCTTTTAAGGCGCCAATAAATTTCTGATTCTCGGCCTCATTGCCAATGGTCATACGCAAGTGCCCTAATAATCCCACATCTCTAATCAGAACACCGCGATCGAGAAGTTGGCGCCAGATCTGGGCTGGCTCTAAGTTAAATCCTGAGAAGATGATGAAGTTTGCGCTGCTTGGAGCAACAGTCAGTCCCATAGATTCGAGGGTGGTGACTACCTTCTTGCGAGATTCTATGAGGGTGGCGACAGTTCCTAGCAGTTCACCTTGATACTCCAGCGCTACCTCGGCCGCCGCCTGAGTAATTGCACTCAGGTGATATGGAAGACGAACTAAATACATTGCATCGATAACTTCTGGGTTGGCGACCAAATAACCTACACGCGCCCCTGCGAAGGCGAAAGCTTTACTCATAGTCCGGATCACAGCCACATTTGGATACTTTTCAATTAACGTAACGGCAGATATTTCACTAGAAAATTCTGCATAAGCCTCGTCGATAACAAGCAACCCGTTAACTCGTGCCGTTGCCTTTGCGAGTTCTTCAATCTCAGCAATCTTTAGAAGGGTGCCGGTTGGATTATTTGGGGTCGTCACGAAAGTTAGCGCTGGTTTCTTTTCCGCAATTTCTGAGATTGCTTTGGCGGTATCTAAAGTGAAATCTGCGCGGCGTCCCCCATCTTGCCAAGTAACGCCAATTACCCTAGCAATTAGCGGATGCATGGAATACGAGGGAGTAAATCCCAGTGCACCACGATCTCCAAAAGCCATAAAGAGAGATTGAATAATCTCGTTACTGCCATTGGCTGCCCAAATTGAATCTGCTGTGAAATTTGTGCCAGATAGAGTATTTATAAATTTGCCCAGGGAGGTGCGCAGAACTGTGGCATCACGATCTGGATAGCGATTTAAAGTTGTGGCAACCCTGTGAACGCGGTCGGCGATCGCTTGTGCGAGTTCGGGAGATGGCGCATAAGGATTCTCGTTGGTATTTAACGTTGCCTCTGCTGGAACTTGTGGTGCTCCGTATGGTGAAAGAGAAGTTAAATCATCGCGAAGTGGCAGCCAAAGTGGCCATTGCTTAGCGCTCATAGCTCTTCCAAACGCGCAGTCATCGCTTCACCATGTGCTGGCAAATCTTCTGAATTCGCAAGAGTGATGACAGTCTGTGAAATATCTATAAATGCTTGCTGTGAATATTCGATGTAGTGCAACCCGCGTAAGAAGGTTTGTACCGATAGCCCACTACTGTGGCAGGCGCATCCACCTGTTGGAAGTACGTGATTTGAACCGGCTGAATAATCGCCAAGTGACACTGGTGAGAAGCGTCCAATAAAGACAGCACCAGCATTACGAATTTTCAACGCATCTTGCGCAGCGTTCTGGGTTTGGATCTCTAAGTGTTCTGCGGCATAAGCATTTACAACATCTAAACCTTGTTCGATTGAATCAACCAAAACGATGGCAGATTGAATACCGGAAAGGGCTTCACGGATTCTGGCTGAGTGCTTCGTCTTCGCGACCCTGACTTGTAACTCCGTAATAACGCTAGCTGCTAATTTTTCAGATGTTGTTACTAGAACAGCGGCAGCGATTACATCGTGCTCAGCCTGGCTAATTAGATCTGCCGCGACATCTGCCGCACGAGCAGTTTCATCAGCCAAGATTGCAATCTCAGTTGGGCCGGCTTCTGAGTCGATCCCAATTACCCCACGCAGTGTGCGCTTTGCGGCAGCCACATAAATATTTCCTGGTCCTGTGACCAAATCACATTTCTCGCAAAGTCCATCCATGCCATAGGCAAAGAGCGCGATCGCTTGTGCCCCACCAACTGCATAAACCTCAGTGATACCGAGGAGTGCACAAGCGGCAAGAATTGTTGGATGTGGAAGTCCACCAAACTCTTTCTGTGGCGGTGATGCAACAGCAATGCTGGAAACTTTTGCAATCTGTGCCGGAATCACATTCATTAAGACGCTACTTGGGTATACGGCGCGACCGCCTGGAACATAAAGTCCGACGCGATCGACTGGGATCCAGCGCTCGGTAACAACTCCCCCGTCAACGACCGTGGTCGTTGTAACGCCGCGGGTTTGATCGTTGTGAACTTTACGGATTCGCTCGGCCGATAGTTCTAGAGCGGCGCGAATCTTTGGGTCTAAATCGGCAAGAGCTTTATCTAAAGCAGATTGCGGAACGCGGATTGACTGTGGTCGAACGCCATCGAATTCTTCGGCCAGTTGCAGTAAATCTGCTTCGGTACCTGATTTAACTTTCTGCAGAATTGGTTCGATAGAGATAAGAGCTGCGGCGATATCCAAGGCTGCTCGCGGAATCGCTTTCTGATAGCCCGCTTTGGTGAGAGCTTTACCGCGGAGATCAAGCGAGCGAATCATGGAGCAAGTCTAACGGCTGCCACCTCTTCGAGGCGCGGCCAATAAATCACATTCGAACTAAGCAGTCGGGCCCCAAGATAGATTTCAGATCTGCGCTCAAACTTGGGGATGCTGTTACGAGTGCATCGATCTTCATAGTTGTTAGTACGCCTTGGTCATCGATCTGCATATGTACTTCACGTTTTCCAGGATGAGAACGCAGAATTTCCTTCATACGATCAACAACCGGCGGAGTGCACTGCGCAATAGGTAAAGAGATTAAGAGCGGACCAACTGGCCCAGTCGAAACATCGAGCGACTTCATTTCGAGTGCAGTAAAGCGCAGAACTTCATCGCGACGTTCGAATCGACCACGAACTGTTACAACGCGATCTTCAATCAAGGTAAGTGCGTACTGGTTATAGGTATTTGAGAAGAAGAGAACTTCGATAGCGCCTTCAAGATCTTCCAGGCTGACGATCGCCCAAGATGAACCTTGTCGAGAGACTTTGCGCTGTACGCCAGTAATCAAACCGCCCAAAGTGACCATGCCATCTGGTGTGCTCTCATCACTTTGTAGCGCGCTAATGGACATATCCGTATTGGAGCGCAAGATATGTTCCACGCCAAGAAGTGGATGATCTGAAACATAGAGGCCGAGCATCTCTCGTTCAAAGCTGAGTAGCGTTGATTTATCCCACTCGAAGTTAGGAATCTCAATCTCGAGACCTGAAACTTGAGTCAGCGACTCGCCACCAAAGAGATCGAATTGACCGATCGCTTCAGCGCGCTTAGTTTCGATAACGGAATCAATTGCTTCTAGGTGAACTGACATTAGCGCCTTACGCGGGTGCTGGAGCGAATCAAACGCCCCACCTTTAATGAGAGATTCGATCGTTTTCTTATTACAAACTTGAGCGTCAACTTTGGCGAGGAAATCACCGAATGAGGTAAATGAACCCTTTGTTGTACGCGCAGATTTAATCGATGCGACAACGCCTTCACCGACGTTGCGGATAGCGGCTAACCCGAAGCGGATATCTTTCCCGCGAGGTGTGTATTCAGCATTTGATTCGTTGACATCAGGTGGGAGAACCTTGATACCCATGCGGCGACATTCAGATAAGTAAAGCGCTGACTTATCTTTATCATCGCGCACGCTGGTGAGCAGGGCAGCCATATATTCGGTTGGATAATTTGCCTTGAGATATCCGGTCCAGAATGAGACAACACCATAACCCGCGCTATGCGCGCGGTTAAATGCGTAGTCAGAGAAGGGAATAAGAACATCCCAAAGGCGCTTAATCGCTGCAGTTGAGAAACCATTTTCTTTCATACCCGCTTCAAAGGGAATGTATTCCTTATCAAGAATTTCCTTATTCTTCTTACCCATCGCCTTACGTAAGAGATCTGCACGACCGAGTGAGAATCCCGCAACCTTCTGGGCGATCGCCATCACCTGTTCCTGATAAACAATTAAGCCATAGGTATCTCCCAAAATTTCTTGGAGAACTTCAGAGAGCTCTGGGTGGATTGGCTCAACTGGTTTACGACCATTCTTACGATCGGCATAGTTATTGTGCGCATTTTCCCCCATTGGTCCAGGGCGGTAGAGCGCGATAACCGCTGAAATATCGGCAAAAGAATCTGGCGCCATGCTGCGAAGGAGTGCGCGCATCGGCCCACCATCGAGCTGAAATACGCCAAGTGTGTCACCGCGAGATAAGAGTTCGAATGTCTTTTGATCTGCCAGAGGTAGGTCTTCGAGTACTACATCGATGCCTTGATTCTCTTTAATATTTAAGAGCGCATCATCTAATACAGATAAGTTTCGAAGACCTAAGAAATCCATCTTCAACAAACCAGTTGATTCGCAGGCTCCCATATCGAATTGCGTGATGATTGCGCCATCGGCTTCGCGGCGATGAATTGGGATTACATCAAGAAGTGGTTCACGCGAAAGGATCACACCGGCAGCGTGGACTCCCCATTGGCGCTTAAGACCTTCAAGTCCGCGCGCTAAATCAACGACCATCTTTGAATCAGGATCGGTGTTGTAGAGCTCGCGAAATTCACCAGCTTCTCCGTGACGAGAATCTTGTGAATCAAAGACGCCAGAGAGTGAAATATCTTTGCCCATAACTGAGGGTGGCAGCGCTTTTGTTAGCTTTTCACCGATTACATATGGGTAGCCAAGTACGCGGGTGGCATCTTTAATTGATTGTTTCGATTTAATTGTTCCGTAGGTGATGATCTGAGCTACGCGATCTTCGCCGTATTTCTCGGTTGCATAACGGATCATCTCGCTGCGACGACGTTCATCGAAGTCGAGATCGATATCTGGCATAGAGATACGTTCTGGATTCAAGAAGCGCTCAAAGAGTAAGCCGTGTTCAATCGGATCAAGTCCTGTGATCCCGAGTGAGTAGGCAACTAGCGAACCAGCAGCAGAGCCACGACCAGGGCCAACGCGGATTCCAACTTTCTTAGCATGTGCAACTAAATCTGCAACAACAAGGAAGTAACCAGGAAATCCCATATTGGCCATGACATCGAGTTCGTAATTCAGACGAATGCGGTGAGCATCTGTTGCCTTATCTCCAAAACGCGTAACCAATCCGCGTTCTGCTTCTTTACGTAACCAAGAATCTTCGGTCTCGCCCTGCGGCACTGCAAAAGCGGGCATGAGATTTTCACCTTCACGAAGTTTTACATTGCAACGCTCGGCGATTAGTAAGGTGTTATCGCAAGCATCTGGGAGATCTTTAAATAATTCACGCATCTGCGCTGGAGTTTTAAGATAGAACTCATCGTTATCAAATTTAAACCGCTTTGGATCAGCCAGCGTGCTACCAGATTGAACACAGAGCAGGGCGGCATGGGCGGAGGCATCTTCATGGCGGGTGTAGTGCAGGTCATTTGTGGCAAGCAACGGAAGCTTAAGTTCACGGCCAAGTTTTATGAGGTCTTCTTTAACGCGGGTTTCAACATCAATGCCATGGTCCATTAGTTCAAGGAAGAAGTTATGGGCGCCGAAGATATCTCGGTAATCACTTGCTGCGCGCATCGCTTCTTTGTAATTGCCCATGCGTAGACGAGTTTGGATTTCTCCGCCCGGGCAACCGGTGGTGGCAATTAAGCCATCGGCATATTTAGAGAGTAGTTCACGGTCCATGCGCGGCTTGTAGTAATAACCTTCAAGGGAAGCAAGCGAAGAGAGTTTAAATAAATTAGCTAGACCATGATTGTTCTCAGCCAGGATAGTCATATGGGTATATGCGCCGCCGCCTGAGACATCGTCATCTCCACCTTCAGCCCATTGCACTTTCTTCTTATCAAAGCGCGATTCTGGAGCGATGTAGGCTTCGATGCCGATAATTGGTTTAACGCCAACTTTTACCGCTTGCTTGTAGAAATCAAATGCGCCAAAAACATTTCCATGATCGGTCATTGCGATCGCCGGCATTTCTTGACGGGCAACCTCTTCTACAAGATCGCCAATACGCGCGGCACCGTCAAGCATTGAATACTCAGTGTGCACATGGAGGTGCACAAAAGAATCTTTACTCGCTTTTGGCTGGGTTGGGTTTTCGGTTGTCACAGTTGCACAAGATTAGTCGTTACGGCAGAACAGCCTCGGATAGCAACGCCAAGCAAGCCTGAAGGTCAGGTGCATAGGGAGCGTTGAGAACGAGTTCCTCGGATGAGACGGGATGTTTAAAGCGAAGTTCAAGCGCGTGCAACCAAGGACGTGACATGGCTAACGATTTACCAAGGACTGGATCTGCGCCATAAGTTGTATCCCCCACAAGTGGGTGATTTAACGCAGAAAAATGCACGCGAATTTGATGGGTGCGACCGGTTTCTAATTCAACCTTTACGAGTGAGACTGAGCGATAGAACTCGATAACTTCGTAGTGGGTGATGCTCTCTTTGCCTTCGGCGATGACTGCGAAGCGATGATCTTCTTTCGGATGGCGATCAATTGGTGCATCAATAGTTCCGGAGACTGGATCCATATGTCCTTGCACGAGTGCGTGATAAGTCTTTTCCACTTCGTGGTTTCGGAATGCTTCTTTCAATCGAGTGTAAGCAACGTCAGTTTTTGCAACGATCATTAGCCCACTTGTGCCAACATCTAAGCGATGAACAATGCCTGCTCGTTCAGCAGGACCCGATGTTGAAATCGTGTAACCAGCAGCCATCAGCGCTCCGACAACTGTTGGCCCCATCCATCCTGGGCTTGGGTGCGCGGCACAACCAACCGGCTTATCAACTACAACAATATGTTCGTCATCATAAACAACGAGCAGCCCATCAAGTGGAGTAAGCGGAATTGGATCTTGGTTCAGAGGTTCTGGCATCAGGACATCGATAACTTGTCCGCTGATTACGCGCTCTGACTTAGCCATCGCACGACCAGAAGTTGTGATGTCGCCATCTTCGAGAAGTTTTACAATTGCAGTGCGCGAAAGGCCAAGGACTCGTGTCAGGGCGCTATCTATTCGCTCGCCCGCAACTCCTTCAGGAACGCTTAATGTGCGCGCTTCGCGTGACATTTACGCCTCCTCGGAATTCTCTTTTTTCTCACCAATGGCTGGTTCTATCGGAGCAATATTCTTGATTGACAGGATCACTGCGATCGCTGTTGCAACCACAATAGCGCTATCTGCGATGTTAAATACCGGCCAATTTGGTATCTCAATCCAGTCGATAACATGGCCGGTAAAGAAGCCCGGTGCGCGAAATATGCGATCAGATAAGTTTCCTAAAATCCCGCCTAGGGCTAGACCGATCACAATCGCCCATCCCTTTGAGGTGATCTTTGGCGCGTAGTAAGCGATCGCCGCTACTACGCAGCAAGCAAATATGGAAAGGATGAGAGTTGCACCTGTGGCAAAGCTAAATGCTGCGCCAGAGTTTTTTACCAAGGTTAACTGCAGAAAGGACCCAATTAATTTGATTGGATCTCGGGGATCTAAATTAGCGATCGCCCAAGTCTTAGTAGCAAAATCAATTAGCCAGATGACCCAGGCGATGAAATAGAGGCGTTTTAACAAAGCAAACTTTGCCTTACCGAAATTAGAGTGTGAGGCTGGGCGCACCTTAGCGCCGCTCTTCCTTCTGCTTACAGATCATGCAGAGGGTCGCGCGTGGAAATACTTGTAGGCGCGCTTTACCGATTGGGCTACCGCACTCTTCGCAATTTCCATAAGTTTTATTGTCGATGCGATCTAGAGCTCGTTCGGTCTGCAAGACCATATCGCGCGCATTGATGACAAGAGACATCTCATGTTCGCGTTCAAAAGTTTTGGTACCTGAATCTGCTTGATCGTCTCCAGCGCCTTCACCGGATTCTGAAATCAACTCATCCATTTCGGCTTCAACTTCTGCAAGTTCGCGGCGCAGGCGTTCAAGATCGGC
This sequence comes from Candidatus Planktophila sp., assembly GCA_044340015.1. Classification (GTDB taxonomy): domain Bacteria; phylum Actinomycetota; class Actinomycetes; order Nanopelagicales; family Nanopelagicaceae; genus Planktophila. The sequence goes on along the minus strand of JBIIUL010000001.1, from coordinate 40,284 downwards.
GGAGATTTCAGTGCGAACTGCCTTTAACTCTGCAGCCGACCAAGGGGCTTCACCTTCGCTGGCGGTTACTGGAGTTGGCGCTGCTTTGATTGGTTTTAGCGGTGCAACTTTCTTTCCACTCTTCACTGGGCGTGGAGGTGGGGGCATTACTAGACGGCGTTCTTCAATTACCGGTGCAGCAACTGGCGCAACAACTGTTGCAACGCTAACGGTTTGAGATTTTTCATCAACGGTAAGAGTTGTCTTTCCAGCCTTAGAAGGGAAAGGTCGAACTGGCGCTTTCTTAACAGCGGCCTTCTTTGCAGGAGATTTTTTAACAGGTGCCTTCTTTGCAACTTTCTTGGCTGTTGTCTTCTTTACTGCAGCCTTCTTTGCAGGAGATTTTTTCGCCGGAGCTTTCTTAGCAGGCGCCTTTTTTGGCTGGGCCGCCTTCTTTACTGGCTTCTTCACGGTCTTCTTTTTTGCTGGCACGCCGCGCACCTTATGCCCTTTTCCACGCGCCACCAACTCTGCCACTCAGAGCCCGCACAAATTCTTGAACAGTTCTCAGCAAGGCGGGCGTTAGACTCGCCTCCTTATGAATTCTCCAAAGATGCGCCCGATTCCCGCTGCGATCGACCTCCCAGGTATGGAGCGTTCGATCCTAGATTTCTGGCGCGCTAATTCTATTTTCGAGGCAAGCACCCAAGCAAGAGAAGGTGCGCAACCTTGGACTTTCTATGAAGGTCCCCCAACAGCAAATGGAATGCCCGGAACTCACCACATCGAAGCGCGCGTATTTAAAGATGTATTCCCGCGTTATCAAACGATGAAGGGTAAGTATGTAACTCGCAAAGCAGGTTGGGATTGCCATGGCTTACCTGTAGAAATCGCAGTTGAAAAAGAGTTAGGTTTTTCAGGAAAAGGCGATATCGAAAAATATGGAATCGCCGCATTTAACGACAAGTGCCGAGAATCTGTAACGCGCCACGTTGATGCATTTACCACCATGACCAATCGCATGGGTTTCTGGGTTGATTTCGATCAGGCTTATTGGACGATGGCTCCGGAATATGTAGAAAGCGTTTGGTGGAGCTTAAAAGAGATCTGGAAAAAAGGTCTCCTTGTTCAAGATCACCGGGTTGCACCATATTGCCCGCGCTGTGGAACTGGACTTTCCGATCATGAGTTAGCACAGGGCTACGAGACGGTTACCGATCCTTCGGTCTATGTTCGCTTCCCAGTTACATCCGGAGAGTTAGCCGACCTAGGCGCCGCTTTGCTGGTTTGGACTACAACTCCTTGGACCTTGGTTTCAAATACCGCTGTTGCTGTTCACCCGGATGTTGATTACGCGGTCGCTGAAGTCGTGGTTGAAGAGAACCGTGAAGTCCTAGTTGTTGCAGAAGCGCTTCTCGGTGCGCTCACTGGTGACGTAAAAGTTCTTAAGGTAATTAAGGGTAGAGATCTTGAGCGCGTTACCTATAAGCGCCCCCTCGATTTGATCGAGATTCCAGATTCGCACTTCATAGTTCTAGCAACCTATGTAACTACTGAAGATGGAACTGGCCTAGTTCACCAATCCCCTGCCTTTGGCGCAGACGATTTAGCGGTCTGTCGCGGTTATGGGCTGCCGGTTGTAAATCCAATCGCACCCGATGGAAAATTTTTGGCTGATGTTCCTCTAGTTGGTGGGGTCTTCTTTAAGGAAGCCGATAAGACTTTGGTTAAGGAACTTAAGTCACGCGGCGTTCTATATAAGCACCAACCATTTGAGCACCCTTACCCACATTGCTGGCGCTGTCACACCGCACTTATTTATTACGCGCAACCATCTTGGTATATACGCACTACCTCCATTAAAGATGAGTTGATCCGCGAGAACGCCAAGACTGATTGGCATCCCGAGACAATCAAGACTGGTCGTTACGGTGATTGGCTCAATAACAACATTGACTGGGCGCTATCGCGAAATCGCTTCTGGGGAACCCCGCTACCTATCTGGCGCTGTGAAGATAAGCATGAAGTCTGCGTTGATTCACTCGCTGAACTCGGCGCGCTAGCAGGACAAGAACTTTCCAACCTGGATCCGCATCGCCCATTTGTTGATGACATCACCTTCCCATGTGCGCAATGTTCCAAAGTTATGAATCGCGTACCTGAAGTTATCGATTGTTGGTATGACTCAGGCGCAATGCCATTTGCACAGTGGGGCTATCCGCATAAGCCAGGTTCAGTTGAGAAATTTAAAGCGGCTTACCCTGCTGACTTTATTTGTGAAGCGATCGATCAAACGCGTGGCTGGTTCTACACGCTAATGACTATTGGCACCTTGGTCTTTGATCAAAGTTCTTATAAGAGCGTGCTCTGCCTCGGTCATATTCTTGATAAAGATGGTCGCAAGATGAGTAAGCATCTCGGAAATGTTCTTGAACCAATTTCTCTGATGGATCAACATGGCGCGGATGCGGTTCGTTGGTACATGTTGGCCGCCGGTTCTCCTTGGTCTGCGCGCCGCGTTGGCCACGATGCGATTAGCGATGTCGTACGAAAGACGCTACTTACTTATTGGAACACGATCTCATTCCATACTCTCTATGCCGAAGCATCGGGTTTTGAGCTAAGCCAATCACCAGCGATCAAGGACCGCTCGCTGATGGATAAGTGGATCATCAGCGAATTAAACGCACTTGTTCAAGAAGTAGATAGGTCATATTCGGAATTTGATTCTCAGAACGCAGGCAAGGCGCTGGCTAGGTTTATCGATGATCTCTCAAATTGGTATGTGCGTCGTTCACGCCGTCGCTTCTGGGATGGCGATGTCGCTGCACTCGCAACGCTTCACGAATGTCTAGTGACCCTGACTCAACTACTTGCGCCGATGGTGCCATTTATCTCTGAGCATGTCTGGCAAGAATTGGTAAAGGTTGCAGACCCATCTGCTGCCGCCTCAGTTCACTTAACAGATTTCCCTATCGCCGATACATCGCTAATTAACTTAGATTTAAATGCGCAAGTTGCAATGACCCGTCGTGTTGTCGAACTAGGTCGCTCGGCTCGCGCTGAATCGGCGATCAAGATTCGCCAACCACTGCAACGAGCACTTATCTCAGCAAATGGTTGGTCAACGCTGCCATCGGAAATGAAGGAACAGATCGCAGATGAGTTAAATGTAATCGATCTAGCAGATATCGCAGATGCCGATGGTGATTTGGTTGATATCTCAGTTAAAGCTAACTTCAAATCACTGGGCGCTAAATTTGGCAAAGAGGTTCAAGATATTGCCAAAGCGATTTCTGCTACCGATGCCACTGACTTAGTTAAAGGCCTTCGTAAGTCTGGCAGCGCCAAGGTCGGTACATGGGAGATAGACCTTGCTGATCTAGTAGTTACCGAAGTTCCAAAATCTGGGTGGATGGTGGCAAGCCATGATGGAGAATCCGTTGCCTTAGATTTGGCGCTCACACCTGAATTGATTGAGGCCGGTAACGTTCGCGAGGTAATCCGATTTATCCAAGAGCGTCGCAAGAGCGATGGTTTTGAGATCTCCGACCGAATTTCCGTTCGCTGGAACGCAGAACAATCAGTTGTAGCCGCAATTAACAGCGCGCAGGCTCATATCAGTGAAGAAGTATTGGCCCTTGAATTCGTGCGCGATGAAACTCTTGCAACTAGTGAGAACGATTTGGGAATCGAAGTTGTATTAGCGAAAGCTTAAGTAAGTAATTTAAAGGATCGTAATAATTATATTTTGAGCCAAACTAATTGCAATTAGAAGCACGATAAATGAGAGATCAATGGCCACCCCGCCTAAGCGAAGTGGTGGTACAAAGCGACCTACAAATTTCATAGGTGGATCGGTGATTGCATAAATCATCTCGAAGAATGCGATTAAGAAAGAGTTTGGGCGCCAGTTACGTGCAAACATCCTGGCGTAGTCGATGATCAAGCGGATGAAAAGTGCGTACTTGAAGAGATCAAGCAGGGTAATAAGCAGGGATGTAATCATTTACGTCGTTTCGCTTACTTATTAAATCAGCTCTGGTTAAAGAAACTTGCTTGAGCTGCAGCGGTCTTATCTTCACTGCTGACATTTACATTCGCAGGTGAGAGAAGGAAGACCTTGTGGCTCACGCGTTCGATGCGGCCATGAAGTCCGAATACAAGTCCGCTTGCGAAGTCGACTAGACGCTTACGTTCGCTCTCTTCCATATCATCAAGATTAATGATGACTGGATTTCCTTCGCGATAGTGCTCGCCCATTTTGCGCGCTTCAGAGTAAGAACGTGGTTGCAATGTGATGATGTGGTAATTCGACTCTTGAACTGGAGCAGCTGCGATAGTTGAGCCAACGACAGTTACGCCGGCGCGGTCGCGAGATGAACGCGCTGTCTCGCGTGCAGGGCGTTCGGTGTTGCGAACTGGAGTTGCTTCTTGTTGTTGAGCTTCTTCATCGGTATCTACCAAACCGAGGTAGCCCATCATTTTATTGAGTGCAGACATAGGTAAAGGTTAAGGGTGATAGGTCCGCGAACCGAGGATTTGGCTGCCTACCCGGATATGTGTCGCACCGTGGGCGATAGCAACTTCAAAGTCAGAACTCATGCCAGCAGATAGTGATTTGGCGCTTGGGAATCTGCTGGTAAAACGTTGGTGAATTTGCGCGATCTCGGCAAAGGCGAGTTGATGTTCAAATTCAACGGGAGGAACGCACATCAACCCTTTGAGTTCCAACGCCGAACTTGCAGCGACGGCATCGCCTAGCCCGCCCAACTCTTCCTCGGCGACTCCCCCTCTATCGGGTGCGCCATCTAGTGATAGTTGAATAAAGACGCCAATTTTTCTATCGCTCTCTTCGCAGATGCGATTTAACTTCTCGATATGACTTGCCTGATCTAGCGAATGAATCACATTGGCCCATGAAGCGATCTCACGTAATTTACGGCTCTGCACTTGTCCTTGATAATGCCAAATCCCAGGCACTTCTAAGGATTTCACCGCGCCTTCTTCGGTTCGATTCTCGCCAAAATTTCTTTCGCCCAGGTCGCGAAGAATTGCGACATCGGAGGCTGGATAGGTCTTTGTAACGGCGATCAAAGTTATATCGGCAAGATCGCGCCCGGCCAACTGTGCAGCGCTTGCAACGCGTGACTTAACATCTTGCAATGAGTTACTTATAAATTCACGGCGTTCGGTCATAGCCAGACCAACCCTGCTTGACGCCCAGTGGCTCCGTCTCTCCTATAGGAGTAGAGATCATCGTGTTCTAAGGTGCAGCGACTTTGATTATCGATATCTGTGATTCCCAGCTTTTGAAGATCTGAGATAAGGGCAGCAACTAGATCTAGCGATGGAGTATTTGATGCGGTTTGGCTGGTGCTTTCGGGATGGCTTGCAGTTACTTCGCTAAAGATTTCCTTTGAGACTTCATAACACTTACCGCAAATAGCAGGACCAATAATCGCCGAAATCTTTGCACCAGAAATTTCGCGCATCACATCTATCGCTTTCTCGGCCACTCGGTTGACCAAGCCTTTACGACCAACGTGGACCGCTGCTACTGCGTCCTTGGATTTAAGTAAAAGCGGAATGCAATCTGCAACCATCACCGCAAGTGTTATACCCGGGATTCCAGTAACTAGCGCATCGGCTGTTGGAACTTCATCGGTAACTTCTTCGATGATCGCTACGCGATTTCCGTGAACTTGGCTCATATATTGAGTTGGTCCAAACTTTGCAGAAATCAAAGCGCGATTTGCGGCAACTACTTCCAGATCATCCCCTACATGGTCTCCCAAATTAAGGGAAGCATATTCTCCAGAACTGTTGCCACCTAAGCGATCGGTAAAGAAGGTTCCCATAGTTAGCTCACTCGCCTTTGGAGTGGAGCTAATTACTTCATAAAGTCGGGAACGTCGATCTCATCTTCAGCAACGAGATCTTCAAAGGTAACGCGCTTACGCGGTGCGCTGCCATCTAGATCAAGAGCGACAGAAATTGGATCGTTACTTGGAATTGGATCTGCGATACCTGTCAGGCTTGCCTTATCAATAACCGGGACCGAAACCTTCTTTGGTTCACCGCCATCAAAGCCGGCTGCAATAACAGTGATTCGAACTTCATCGCCGAGGGCGTCATCGATAGTTGTACCGAAGATTATGCGGGCATTGGGGTGCGCCGCTGCTTGAACAAGTTCGCAAGCTTCATTGATCTCAAAGAGACCAAGATCTGACCCACCAGCAACAGAGAGAAGTACTCCCATAGCGCCATCAATAGATGCTTCAAGAAGCGGGCTAGAGATCGCTAACTCTGCAGCACGAGTTGCACGATTTTCACCGCGCGCAGACCCGATTCCCATAAGGGCAGAACCAGCATCTGTCATAACTGTCTTTACATCTGCAAAGTCAAGGTTGATAAGTCCTGGTTGTGTAATGATTTCAGTAATTCCTTGAACGCCTGAAAGGAGAACTTGATCGGCGCTCTTAAATGCATCGACTGCAGTTATGTTGCGATCTGAAATCGCAAGCAAGCGATCATTTGGAATAACGATCAAGGTATCTACTTCTGCACGTAGTAGTTCGATTCCTTCATCTGCTTGCGCTGAACGAATCTTCCCTTCGAATGAGAACGGACGAGTTACAACACCGATGGTTAACGCACCAAGATCGCGCGCAATCTTGGCAACGATTGGTGCACCACCTGTACCGGTGCCGCCACCTTCTCCTGCAGTAACAAAGACCATATCTGCGCCACGCAAAATTTCTTCAATATCTTCTGTGTGATCAATCGCTGCTTGACGTCCTTTTTCAGGAGCAGCACCCGCACCAAGACCCTTTGTTGATGCGCGACCAATATCTAGTTTCACATCAGCATCGCTCATCAATAGATGTTGTGCATCGGTGTTAATTGCAATGAACTCAACGCCCTTTAAACCAACATCAATCATGCGATTGATTGCATTGACTCCACCGCCACCAATTCCAACAACTTTGATGACAGCTAAATAATTCTGTGGTGCAGCCACAATATCCCCCTTTAGAACTGTAAACCTCTACTTGAGAATTACATTTCTACTCTCTGTAATAAGGGCAACGTAAGGCGTTAAGCAAGCGAAAGCAAAGACCGACTCAAAGAATTTTTCTAAAGATTTAGAGTTCTGCAATCAAGGAATCATTCAAAAATAAATTCAACTTCTCTTCACTTCACTCTATTTAAAACTCTATTCAACACTTATTTAACGATGGGGGCATGGGGGGCACTTACATCAATCATCCGCAAATTCTTATTCTCATCTCGCTTTAGCAGCGCCTCGATTACCTGAACTTTCAGATCTGTATCTTCGCCATCTCCCCAAATAATTCGCAGATCCTGTCCTTCAAATTTGCCGTAAATCAAGAAGTTATTGGCTCGGGCAGCGCTCATGCGATCGATATTTTTGCTAAAGCTTTCCGGGAGTGCGGTAAAGACTTTGATCGCCGCTAATCCGCCATCCACTGATTTTGCACTTACCTTCGGAAGTCCATCTGCAATATCAGCTGGAGTTGCGAAGGTATTACCTAAAGAGTCAAGTACTACTTGAGGTTTACCCGGTTCGCTATACAGGGCGATTGGCGTTCTGGTTGTAATCGAGATTGAAACCTTTCCAGAGATCCAATTTCTTGATACCTGCGAACTTTCAATCCAATCAAATGAGCGAAGGCGATTGGAAAGCGCCCTTGGGTCGACTCTGGCTAACTTTTCTCCATCTGCGATATCTAAGGAGCGCGAGATTGCAAGCTCGCTCTCTTTCGTTGGCGCACCATTGATCTCCACACTTCTAACCGAGAGAAGTGGAGACCAACCGAGAAGATAAGAGCCTGCTCCAAAGATCAGAATGAAAGCGAAGATAGCCCGTGCCGTTTTTGAATTAATTTTCATATCTATCTTTACAGCTCTTTAGGCCGGTGAGTTAAAGCGACGAGCTAATCCGTCGCAGATAATTGGCGCCAGTGAGTTCACATCTCCTGCACCGAGGGTCAGGATTACATCTCCTGGTTTTGCGTTATCGATAACCCAATCAGATGCCTCAATAAAGTTTGGAATAAAATGGCCGTGTTGCATAGCGGTAGCGATCTGTTCTGCACTTATGCCAGGGATTGGTTTCTCGGATGCAGCATAAATTTCAAGGAGAATGACTTCATCTGCGATATCTAGAGCAGTTGAGAACTCTTTCATAAAGGCTTGGGTGCGCGAATAGCGGTGTGGTTGAAATATCGCTAGGACTCTTCCGTCGCCTGCATATCGCTTTGCCGCATTTAAGGTGACGGTAATTTCAGTTGGGTGGTGTCCGTAATCATCGATTACGCGAATTCCATGAACCGTTCCTTTTAACTCAAAGCGGCGCCCTGCGCCATGAAAACTTGCTAAACCTGCAAGTAGCTCGGCAGCAGGTGCACCAAGGGCCAAGCCCATCGCCAACGCTGCACCGGCATTTAATACATTGTGTAAACCAGGAACTTGTAGTGAGAGAGTTCCGATTAACCGCCCTTTCCAGAGCGCTCTGGCTGTTGATCCCATCGCCAAGAGGTTTATTGAATCGATGTAGAGGTCGCTACCTTCGGTAGTTCCATACGAGATGACATTTATATCTTCGCGCAGCATTGAGCCGCTTCCCAGGGCAGAAGATCCTGCATCATCAACGCAATAAACCAGAATTCCATCTTGGCTAATGGTTGCGGCGAAAGCGTTAAAGGCGTTGGTTACATCCTCAGGTTTTGCGAAGAAGTCCACATGATCATGTTCAATATTTGTAACTATCGCAGCGTTGGGATGATATTCAATAAAGGAACCATCAGATTCATCGGCTTCTGCGACGAAGAGATCGCCCGTGCCTTTATGGGCGTTTGAACCAGATGATGTGAGTGTGCCACCGATGGCAAATGAAGGATCTAAGCCGCATGATTGCAACGCCACAGTTAACATCGAAGAGGTTGTGGTCTTGCCGTGCGTTCCTGCGACAGCAATACTGCGATCTTGCGACATTAACGTTGCTAGCGCCTGCGCACGGGTCAGTAGCGGAATCTGTAGCTCTTTGGCGCGAGTTAACTCAACATTGCTGGCGCCAATAGCGGTTGAGAAAACAATGAAATCCGCGCCATCTACTTGGCTGGCTTTATGTTCTGGCCAAACTTGCGCACCAAGTGCCTGTAGAGCGCTTAACACCGTTGAATCTTTAGCGTCAGAACCGGTAACTGTTATTCCATGTGAAAGGGCGATGCGCGCAAGGCCGCTCATGCCAGCGCCACCAATACCGATAAAGTGCAGACGCTTACCCGACCACTGCGAAAGATCGTTAGCCATTACTTCGCCTTAACTTTCAAAGCATCTTCCATCAAAGCCACGATCTTTTCGCTGGCATGCAGATCGGAAGGGCTTCCCGCTGCGCTGGCCATCTCGCTATTTCTTAGTAAACGATCTAAATGTTTTTCGATCCATTGCGGAGTGAATTCGTTCTGATCAATGATTTCACCACGTGATTGTTCGGTAACCAAGCGCGCATTAACTTTCTGTTCGCCATTTCCAATCGGCAGTGGAATAAAGAGCGCATACTTGCCGAGCGCATTTACCTCAGAGCAGGTAACTGCCCCGCTGCGCGCGATAATCAAATCAGCGGCTAGATATAAACCAGCCATATCCTCGATATATGAGACTGGCTTGTAACTTGGTCCAGCTTTTGGAAGTTGATTCGATTTTCCAACTGCATGCAATATTTGTGCGCCGGTCTTTTCGAAGATGGGCAGAGATTCAGCGATTACTTTATTAAGTGCAACTGAACCTTGGGAACCAAAGAAGATTGCGATTACTGGTGCGCTATCACTCATTCCTAACGCCGTCTTTGCCTTACTGCGCGCTGCCGACCAATCTTTGCCACTAGCCTGCAGCGCTTTGGCAACATCTACACGAAGCGGCAATCCAGTGATGAGCGCTCTGCTTAACCTTCCAGAGTTAACTGGCTGGGCAACTGCTAGATGGTTTGTTAAAAGTGAGCCCAAGCGATTTGCTAGACCTGGCTTCGCGTTTGCTTCATGTATAACAATTGGAATATTTAATGAACGAGCTGCCAAGTAAGCAGGTGCGGAAACATATCCTCCAAAACCAACCAAGAGATCGGCGCCTTTAAGTCCGGCGCGGGCTTCGAGAAATGCCTGGGTCAAGGTCGTAGGCGCAACAAAGAGTGAGAGCGAGACCTTCCGCGGAATAACGACCTTGGAGATATGCGAAAGTTTAAATCCAGCGGCAGGAACTAGTTGGTTTTCAAGCCCTGACTTGGTTCCAAGGAATTCAATTTCATCGTTCGGGTGGTTGGCGCGCCAAGTGCGAGCAACCGCTAACGCAGGTTCGATATGGCCAGCTGTTCCGCCGCCTGCAAGAACGATCTTCATGATGTGCGTAATCTACGCCGTTCTATGGCCTTCTGTAGTTCATTAGAAACTTCAGGATCGCGTAGCGCGCTGCCAAAGATATAACCGAGTCCAATATATAGAGATATCAGCGCTGAGCCGCCGTAGGAAACAAAGGGCAGAGTTACACCGACAACTGGCAGAACGCTGGTTGCAGAACCAATGTTAAGTACTGTCTGTACTGCGATCCAGCATCCGATTCCGGAGCCAACGTAACGAGACATTGGATCCTTGCAACGAAGAGCTATTTTAAATATCGAAAAGATTAACCCTGCAAGTAACGCAAGGACTGCGAGAGTGCCTAGTAAGCCAAGTTCTTCCCCAATTACCGCAAAGATAAAGTCGGTATGTGCTTCCGCGAGATTGCCCCACTTTTGGCGACTGCCACCTAGCCCAACGCCAAAAATTCCACCTGATGCTAGGCCGAGCAAGCTATGCGCCGGCTGCCAACCTGCATTTTTATATTGATCTTCGGCGAATGGATCGAGCACAACCAGAAATCTTGCAGCGCGATATCCAGCAGTTGCAATTAACGCAGCGAGTACGACTGCTCCAGCCGCAACCAACGAACCTAACAAGCGAAGTTCAACACCTGAAACAAAAAGTAATCCGCCGAGTATTGCTGCAACAACGCATGCCGTTCCAAGATCGCGACCCAATAAAATCAAGAAGATAACAACCATAAATCCTGGAGTGATCAGGGCAAAGACATTGATACGTGTCTTTCCGGTCTTCTCTTGATTTGCCAATAAATAACTAGCCCAGAGAATCAAGAGGAACTTAGCAAGCTCACTTGGCTGCACATCAACAAACGGCAGTGCGATCCAGTTGGTATTGCCATTAACGGTTTTACCGACACCGGGTATTTGGAGCACGGCAAGAATGGCAACTGAAATGAGTAAGCCAAATCGCGCCAATAGACGCCACTGCGCTAGTGACCGTTGCGATAGAAATATCGCCAACGGTATAGAGAGCGCGAAGAAGAAACCTTGCCGCAGAACAATGGCAACGGCATTGCCTCGGGTATCGAGTGAGTGGATTGAGGAGGCAGAAAAGACCATCACTAACCCAATTACCGAGAGAGCTAGCGAACTGGCAGCCAAGATATAGAAATTATTTACTGGTTTTGCAAAGAACTTGGCCGGGGCGCTCATTGGACTACTTTCTTAACTGCTGCCGCAAACCTATCTCCGCGATCGGAGTAGGAGATGAATTGATCCATTGATGCACAAGCTGGAGCGAGCAAGACTCGGTCCCCTTCTTTAGCTCGTTCGGCGGCAGCCTTAACGACAGCCTCCATCAGTGAATTATCTGTTCCGCCTCGCTGATAGGTGTTTGGCGCATCGATGTATACGATTTCAATTTCCGGTGCTTGCGTACGTAGTTCATCGGCAATTAGCTCGCGATCGGTACCGATAAGAATTGCAACTTTAATTCTTGATTTGCACTTAGCGATAAGTTCGCGCATTTCGGAACCTTTAGCTAAACCACCTGCGATCCAGATAGAAGATAGTGAAGAGTTCAGCGATGCAGCCGCTGCATGAGGGTTTGTAGCCTTGGAATCATTTACCCAGGAGACGCCATTTACATTCGCAACTTCTTCAATGCGATGTCTACCCAATGAGAATTCTTGAAGCGCACTGCGTACTGCTTCTGGAGCAACTCCTAGGGCGCGAACCAACCCTGCAGCAGCTAAAGCATTTGCCACGTTATGTGGAACGGTAGGTTTTACATCAATTACTTCAGCCAGCATCGCAGCTTCCTGCGGATCGCTGACAAATGCACGATCTACCAATAAATCCTCAACCACCCCGATTTCACCGGGCGCTGGAGTATCAAGTGAGAAAAAGACTTTTCGTCCCTGCCAATGGGATGCTTGGTTTACAACTTCTAAATCTGCGGAGTTAAAGACACCGGTAGATGTGCGATCTAAAATAGATCCCTTAACGCGCGCATACTCAGCGAAGGTGCCATGCCAATCAAGATGGTCATGAGCGATATTTAAAATTGCCGCAGCCACAAAACTTGCTTCTTTTAACCAGTGCAGCTGGAAAGATGAGAGTTCCAGCACTAGTACTTCGTACTTCTCGCTGCTCTCTACGCTTTCAATAACCGTGGTGCCTACATTTCCGCAGGCGATCGCTGAAACTCCACCTGCGCGAAGCATCGCTGCCGCCATTTCGACCGTTGTCGTCTTGCCATTGGTTCCAGTCAAGGCGATCCACTTTTGACCAGGCACGAGTTCTGTGCGAAATGACCAAGCCAGATCAATCTCGTTCACCAAACGAATACCAGCGGCTTGTGCTTTAACGATTAGTGGATGGCTCTCTTTCCAGCCTGGAGAGATAACAACAAAAGAGAATCCATCTACTTCTATTTGATCTGACTTTAAAACCTTAAAGCCATCTACTGATTCAACTTGATCATCAGCGAAGAGAATTGATGCGCCTTTAGCGCTGAGTGATCTGGCAACTGCTATTCCGGTAACTCCGGCGCCAAGGATCAAAACACTCTCGCCCGATAAATTTATAGCCATTTCTAATCAGCCTTATGCCGTAACCCATTGCGCATAGAAGAGTCCTAGGCCAGCAGCGACGCAAACGCCAGCGATGATCCAGAAGCGAAGCACAATCGTTACTTCACCCCAACCCATTAGTTCGAAGTGATGTTGCAACGGGGCCATCTTAAAGATGCGCTTTCCACCAGTAATTTTAAAGTAAGCAACTTGGAGAATCACTGATGCGCTAATAATTACAAATAAGCCACCAAGTGGGATTAACAGCAGTTCAATTCGCAAAGTTGTTGCGATACCTGCGAGGGCGCCACCAAGTGCGAGCGAACCGGTATCTCCCATAAATATCTTTGCTGGCGAAGCGTTCCACCAGAGAAAGCCAGCACAGGCCCCGGCCATTGCTGCGGATAAGACTGCGATATCCAGTGGATCTCGAACGAGATAACAGTTAGCGCCAGGTGAAACAGCGCAGCTCTGACCAAATTCCCAAACGCCGATCAAGATAAAGGCGATGAAGGTCATTACCGCAGCGCCCGTAGCTAACCCATCTAAACCATCTGTCAGGTTAACGCCGTTACTAGTTGCAGTAACCATGATGATCACCCAGATAACTACCAAGGTAGTTCCTAAGGTAATTGAAGTGTCGCGAACTGTAGATAAGTTCTGTGAAATTGGAGTCAACCCATCACGATCTGGAAAAAGAGTTCCTAGATAAGCAAAAGTTGCAGCAACGACAATCTGTCCAAATATCTTCTGTTTGGCATTTAAGCCAAGTGACTTCTGGCGAGAAACCTTTAGCCAATCATCTAGGAAGCCAACAAATCCAAGACCGAACATCAGACCTAGAACTAAGAGCGCGGAGGTTGTTACTGCATTTTGGGTAATTCCGTGAGCAATAAAATATCCGAGAGCTGATGCGAAGATTATGATGATGCCGCCCATTGTTGGCGTCCCGCGCTTTGTGTGATGTGATGAAGGGCCATCATCTCGAATAATCTGACCGTATCCGCGGCGCGCAAGTATGCGAATTAATCCAGGGGTTCCGAAGAGAGATAAGAATAAAGCGATCGAACCAGCGATCAGAATCTCTCTCATTTAACTCTCTCCCCCAACTTCACGACTATTCCATTTTCCAGCAATTAAATCTGCAACTTCCTCAAACTTTTCGGCTCGAGATGCTTTAACTAGAACTACATCCCCTTGGCTCATCTGACTAACTAGTTCGGCTGCCAACTCTTTAGAGTCGAATAAGTGAACTGTTGTAGCGCCCGACTCGTTGATCTGAGCGGCATACTCTGGAGAACCCACGCAGACGAGGTGATCAATCCCTAACTCTGAAGCAAGGGTGCCAAGTCGTGAATGGTGTTGCGGCGATGACGCGCCGAGTTCGTGCATCTTTCCTAAGAAAGCCCATGATTGCCCGCCACGTTCTTGGGCAAAGAGCACCAGAGTCCGTAGCGCCGCCTCGGCCGACTCAGGACTTGAATTGTAAGAATCATTGATTAAAACAAGCCCATCTAGCTCTGAAATATCCATCCGCCACTTGCTGTGAAGTTCGGCGGTCGACAGCGCACCGGCAATTAGATCAATTGAGATATTTAGGTTAGTTGCTATCGCCGCCGCGGCAAGAGCATTCGCTACTTGATGGATTCCAATAATTCTTAAGGCAACCGAGGCGCGACCAGCTGGGGTTACTAAATCAAAGTGCGGGCGGCCCTCACGAATTTCAATATCAGTGGCGCGCACATCTGCACTATTTGTCTCGCCAAATGTCACCGTCGTGCCGTTGTGAAGGGAAGCCATCGCTGGTGTGTACTGATCGTATTGACCGAGTACGGATATCGCGGAATCTCTAAGGGAAGAGATCATTTCGGATTTAGCTTTAGCAACTAACTCTTCAGAACCAAATTCACCAACATGCGCAGTACCGACTCGGAGAACTACCCCGATATCCGGAGTAGCCATCTTGCACAACTTTGCGATGTCACCAACGTGACGTGCTCCCATTTCCAGTATGCAGAATCTGGTCTTCTCATTACATTGCAACAAGGTGATTGGAGCGCCTAGTTCGTTATTAAAGTTTCCGGCCGGGGCCACGGTAGGTGCGACAGTTTCCAGAATGTGGCGTAGTAAATCTTTCGTTGTCGTTTTTCCTTGCGACCCAGTTAGCGCAATTACCTTAAGCTCGGGAAGCGCCTGGCGAACGTGTGACGCTAGTGAGTTAAGAGCAGCAAGAACATCCTTTACAACTATGCAGCGTTCGGGAACTTCGACAGTTACAAAGGCGAGAACTGCACCGTGCGCAAAGGCATCTGAAACAAATTTGTGGCCATCGGTTTTCTCGCCAACGAGAGCGAGAAAGATTGACCCCTCGGTTGCTTGGCTAGAGTTAAATGCTGGCGCTGTGGTAACGGTTGTGTCGCCACCGATTAATTCTCCGCCAACGATCTTGGCGATCTCTGATGCCTTAAGCGCAATCATTTCAAACCTGCAATCGCTTCTGCCAGAACCTTACGATCATCAAATTCTAATTTCTTTCCATCGATCTCTTGTCCGAGCTCGTGCCCCTTACCCAAGATTGCAATTGTGTCGCCGTTTGACGCCAGAGATACTGCATACTCAATCGCGCTCTTGCGATCTTCAATAACTCTCGCTGGATCAGAAACTTTTAAGTTACCAACCATCTCCTTGAGAATTAGGTTTGGATCTTCAGATCGCGGGTTATCGCTGGTAAAGATTGCGATATCGCAACCCTTTAGAAGCGCATGCCCCATTAAGGGACGTTTTGTGGCATCGCGATCCCCACCACAGCCAAGCACCGCAATAACTTTGCCAGTTGTAAATTCACGTATTGATTCGAGCACGTTAGAGACTGCATCTGGCGTATGTGCGTAATCGACAAAAGCCGAATAGCTCTGACCAACGCTTACCTCTTCTAGACGACCTGCTGCACCAGACAATGCAGGAAGTGCGGCTGCAATATCAATCGGATCTACGCCAGATTCGACCGCTATGGCAATCGCCATTAATAGATTATCTAGGTTGTAGCCACCGCGAAGTTTTGTTGAGGATTCGATAAGAATCCCTCCTGAACCGCGAACTTTGAAATGCACTTGCTTACCGGAGGTATCAATCTCCGTATAGTGCCAAGTCGCTTGTGGATTCAGCCTAGAAAGTGAAATCACCGGAATTTCTGTTGTATCTGCCAAACGTGCGCCATATTCACTATCTATATTGATAACCGCTTGATCTGCAAAGTCATAGGTAAAGAGATTGGCTTTGGCTGCAAAGTAGCTATCCATATCTCCATGAAAATCTAGATGATCTTGAGTTAGGTTTGTAAAACCTACAAAGGCAAAGTGCGCACCCTGCATGCGATGTAGAACCATCGCATGGCTAGAGACTTCCATAACAAGATGTCGCATATGGCGCTCGCGCATCACCGCCGAGAGCGCTTGTAGGTCAGTTGCTTCAGGAGTAGTTCGCGAACTAACTACTGCATCTTTACCGATACGAGTTTCGATCGTTCCGATTAATCCACAATCACGACCAGCGGCTTCAAATATTTGATAAATCAAAGTTGAGACGGTGGTCTTTCCATTTGTTCCGGTTATTCCGATACTTGCTAGATCGCGCATAGGTTCGTTGTAGAGCAGCGCTGCGATATGCCCTGCGACCCGACGAGGATCAGCCACAACTAGAACTGGCACTCCCTTAACGTGCGCAGCTCCTGCGCTATCGGTTAAAACTGCCACCGCGCCTTTACTTACTGCGCTCATTGCAAACTCTGCACCGTGGCGATTAGCACCTGGTATAGCAATAAAGAGATCACCAGGTTCTACTTGAGAATCGTTATGAGTTACACCAGAGATTTCAATTCTTGAAAGTTCCGCTTCGCTTAATTCGCAGTTTGCAGAGACAGCACCAGCGACCTTCGATAACTTTAAAGTGCTCTGGCTAAAGGGACGCATTATCTACTCTTTAAACTCGCCTGAGTC
This sequence comes from Candidatus Planktophila sp., assembly GCA_044340015.1. Taxonomy (GTDB): domain Bacteria; phylum Actinomycetota; class Actinomycetes; order Nanopelagicales; family Nanopelagicaceae; genus Planktophila. The sequence continues at coordinate 23,356 of JBIIUL010000001.1, read as the reverse complement.
GTTGACGCTTTTTCACGACGTTCTTTCTGGCGTAGTTCTGCTTGAGTAAGCGCAACGGGAAGAACCTTTGTTCCGGTTGGTGCCACATGTTCTGACTGCAATACAAATGTCATAACCTTTTTAAATACTGGTCCACCGAGTGAACCACCGTAGTACGCGCCCTTTGGATCTTGAATAGTCACGCTAACTACATACTCAGGAGCATCGGCAGGGGCGAATCCAATAAATGAAGCGGTGTAGCCGCTGTAGCAACCACATTCAACGTTATAGCGCTCTGCAGTTCCGGTCTTACCGGCAACGCGGTAACCAGGTATCGCTGCACTTGGCGCGGTTCCATGTCCAGAAACTACTGATTCCATCATTAAACGAACCTGTTGTGCAGTCTTTGCGCTAACCACTCTTTCTGTCGTACGCGCATTAGCTTCGGTAAATTTCCCAGATGGATCACTTGTTCCGGCGATAACAGTTGGAGATACCCGCACGCCATCATTTGCGATAGTTGCAAAGATGCTGGTTGCTTGCATGGCAGTAACTGAATATCCCTGACCGAATGCAACAGTAGGAGCTGTAGTTCCAGACCAATCACTTACGGGACGAAATAGCCCTTTAGATTCGCCAGGTAGCCCTGATCCTGTTGAAACGCCAATCCCAAACTTTGTTAGGTAGTTATGGAGTTTTTCATTCGATAGCATTTCGCCAATTTTTATCGTGCCGGTATTTGAAGATACCGCCAAGATTCCAGAGGTTGTTAGATATTGAACTGGATGGCGCTCGTGGTCGTGGAAGGTGTCTCCCCCACGCTTTAGCGAATATGGAACCGATAAAACAGTCTCGGGAGTTACCTTCTTCTCTTCTAGCGCTGCCGCTAGGGTCATAATCTTTCCGGTTGAACCTGGCTCATAAACATCTTGTACCGAAGGATTTCGCATTAATGATTGGGAAACAGTCTTAGTGTTATTGGGATCAAAAGTTGGTGCAGTTGCGTGAGCCAAAATATGGCCAGTCTTTGGATCCATCACGATTACTGTTCCGCTAGATGCACGAGCTTTAGAAACGGCTTCTTGAATCGCTTGCGCTGCAACCCATTGCACATCGCGATCAATTGTTAAGCGAACCGTTGTGCCTTTCTTGGCCGCAACAATTTCATTCTGCGATCCAGGGATTTCTGCACCTAAGCCACGTGCATATGAGTAGCGACCATCAGTTCCAGATATCAGCGAGTTCATACTTGATTCAAGGCCGGTAGCACCTATTCCATCTTGGCGAACGAAGCCGACTAGTGAAGAAACCAGTGATCCTGATGGATATTCACGGATGAAGTTACGTTCTGCGAAGAAACCTAAAATTCGCTTATCGAAATTCTCTTTGGATAGCGCCGCATTATGCGCATCTATCGAATCGCTCAAGGTACGCCAGATCGCAGGCTTGGCGCTGCGTAGGACCATTGAATATCGCTTGGTGCCAGATATTGCGCTCTGTACCTGAGCAACTGTCATGCCAAGAATTGGAGCGGAAAAGTTTGCAGTTGCCGCGGCATCGGTAATCAGTGTTTGGTCAACAACAATATTTATCGCTGAGACGCTGCGGGCAAATGGGGTGCCATTTATATCTGTAATTTCACCGCGCGCTGCTGGAATCGCACGTGTTGACTCCATCTCGTTGGCAGCCTTTGCCCGATAGTCGCTTGCCTGAATCGCTTGGATCTGAATCAAGCGCGCCGCAAAGAGTAGGAAGAAGATCAAGATAAAGACAATGAGTATGCGGATGCGAGATGCTGCCAGATTTAAATTACCCACGGGCCACATCTCCATTAGCTACGTCGTTATTTACGGAATCTGCAACCGGTGTCAGGTTTAGGAATACTGGAGATTCAGATGGTCGCATTCCCAATTCTGTTGCTTTCTTGGCAAGTGCTTCTGGAGATGATGCGAGATCAATCTGGCGATTAATTGCCTCGCGTTGGTCTGCCACGATCTTTGCCTCTGCCTTTAACTCTGAGAGCGTAAAGGCATCTTGTGCTAGCAAGATATTTACTACGAGCAGCATCAGCAGTCCGATACCGGCAACAGCTGATAAGAAGGTTGCAAAGAAGCGATGAGTAGCTTGGGCGCCATCAGAAACATTCGGTACTAACTTTAAAAAGACTTCTGCTGATTTCTCGGAGAGCGTCTGGCGCGGAGCACGTGGGGCGCGAGTTGAAATCGTCTGGGTAAGTGCCATTTAAGCAGCCACCCTTTCGATCGCACGTAAACGAACCGATGCCGAACGCGGATTGTTAGCTAACTCTTGATCGGAAGGCGTTTCACCTGATTTGGAAACAAGTGCAAACTTCGCAGCAAATTCAGGAAGATCAACTGGAAGATCACGTGGCGTCTTTGAAGTCGAACGCTCAACAAAAATCTCTTTAACGATGCGGTCTTCAAGCGATTGGAAGGAGAGAACAACTACGCGTCCCCCAACCATCAGGAGATCAAGGGCAACAGGTATTGCGCGCGTGATTGCACCGAGCTCGTCATTGGCTTCGATGCGAAGTGCTTGGAAGGTGCGCTTTGCTGGATTGCCACCTGTGCGGCGGGTTGCAGCAGGAATGCTCTCTTTAACTAAGGTTGCAAGTTCTTGAGTTGAGTTAAGTGGTGCTTTCGCGCGTGCTTTAACAATGTTTTCAACGATTCTTGTTGCAAACTTTTCTTCGCCATAGGCACGCAAGATCTTTACAAGTGCGCCAGGAGCATAGGTGTTTACAATCTCTGAAGCGGTAATCCCGCGAGTGCGATCCATGCGCATATCAAGTGGTGCATCTTGTGAATATGAAAAACCGCGATCTACTTCATCTAATTGAATAGATGAAACGCCGAGATCAAACAGGACGCCGTTAACGCTTGTGTAGCCATGGCTAGCAACAACTTCATCGATGCGATCGAAGATTGCATGGTTTGCTTTGAAGCGATCTCCGAAGCGAGCAAGTCGGGCAGATGCTCGTTCTAAGGCGATTGGATCACGATCAATTCCGATAACAGTAAGAGTAGGAAACTTTTCAAGGAGGGCTTCGGTGTGACCGCCTAGACCAAGTGTGCAATCAACGATTACTGGAGATTGATTTAGTGAAATTGTTGGAGAGAGAAGTTCAATGCAACGATCAAGCATTACTGAAATATGTTGCGTACTTGCATCGTTCATATACTCCCCCTGTTCTTAACTAGTTATCTCGCATTTACTTCTTCGACTTCATCTCTCATCTCTGGTCACCGCCGGCCGACGGATCTAACGAAAGCGACACCGGGGAAGGGGTGTCGCTGCCGGCTTTAGGTCGGCGGTGGCCACAGATGAGAGCGCTATTAAGTTGTTTTATTAAGTTGTTTTAATTTTTCTCAGAAGAGACCCGGAAAAATCTCCTCTGAAACCTCGGCAAAGCCCTTTTCACGATCTGTTAAATAAGAGTTCCAAGCTGCGTTATCCCAAATTTCAACGCGAGTATTTGCACCGATAACAACGCAATCTTTTTCAAGACCTGCATATGTACGAAGTCCTGCAGGAATAGTTACGCGACCTTGGCGATCAGGAATTTCATCGTGCGCGCCGGCAAACATCACGCGCATGTAGTCGCGCGCATTCTTTGATGTAACTGGTGCCTGGCGCAGTGTTTCGGTGATAGTTGCAAATTCAGCAGATGGAAAAACGTAGAGACAACGTTCTTGTCCTTTTGTAATTACTAAACCTGCAGAGAGTTCTTCGCGGAATTTTGCGGGAAGGATTAGGCGGCCCTTTTCATCAAGGCGAGGTTCGTGGGTACCGAGAAACATCTTTGCGAACCCCCTTCCCCGAGGACTCTTGTAAGCGGCAACTCCCGCTTAATCCCCCACTTTACTCCACTTTCCTCCTTTTTCAACCACCCTCCGCCACCTTTCCCCCACCTTCTCCCCACGCCTCCCCACCTGTTTTGCTCGCAAATAGGCAAGAAAAAAGCCCCCGCGTGAGCGAGGGCTTGGATGATGATATTTAGCGGCGGTTAGCCGTTATTGCGTTGATCCCAACGATCTTCAAAGCCTTGGGTAAAGCCCTTTCCAAAGCCTTTGCCGCGTGGGCGCTTTGCAAAGGCAGCTGGGCGAGCGCCGCTTGCTGCTGCAGCTGAGATCGCATTGGCTAAGACGATTACGCCTACAAGGGCGAAGATAAAGCCGATTACTCCGACGACTGTTACTTGAGCGATAAGGCCGGCAAATAGGGTGGCGATTCCTACGATGAGAGCGACCACGCCAATTGCAGCGCCTGGGCCCCGACGGCGAGTACCCGAAAGCGTGGAGACGAGAGCTGGGTCATCAGCTGATAGCGCCTGCTCCATCTCGGCTAGCAAGCGTAATTCGCGATCGGAAAGTGCCATATACACACAATAGAACAACTTTTATCTAGGTGCTAGTTGGTTCACCAACTAGTCCGGAAGAGCTAGGGGTGCTAGTCGGTCTCTTCATCTTCATCAGATTCAGCCTTAATCAGGCGCCCCGGACGCACACTGCCCCGCCCAAAGCGCGCCTTTGCACGATCGATGGCCCCTTCAGCATCGCGCCAACCCTTCTCGCGCGCACCCAGGACCAACTGTTCCGGTGAATCTTCCTGCAAGTTCTCTAAGGCAACTCCAACTAAACGAAGCCGGGCGCGATCGATCTTTAACGCCAGATAAAGCGCCTTAACAACTTCATAAACCTCGTGGGTGCTATCGATTGCAAGCGGCAGAGTCTTTGAGCGATTGATCGTTGAGAAATCTGCAAAGCGCACCTTGATCGAAATTGTCTTTGCAAATAAACCTTTCTCACGAAGTCGCGCCGTTGCTTTCTCGGTCATACGTAGAAACTCTTGCAAGATCTCAATTGGATTATCTAGATCGGTGGAAAATGTTTCAGCAGCTGAAATTGATTTATCTGGTTCTTCAGGTGTGACATCGCGATAGTCGCGCCCCCAAGCAAGTTCATAAAGAGAAGCACCCGCTGCATCACCGAGTGCGCGAATCAAAGTGCTGCGCGGGGTATTGGCGATATCTGCAACTGTATGAAGGCCAAGTCTTTCTAACTGTTCAGCAGTCTTTGGCCCGACCCCCCAGATTGCGCCAACTGGCAGCGGGTGTAGGAAAGTTAAGATGCGATCAGTTGTTATTTCGAGCATGCCATTTGGTTTGCAATGTTGCGATGCCAGCTTGGCAATGAATTTTGAAGGTGCGATACCAACCGAACAGGTGATGCCTTCTTCTTGCTCAACGCGGGCGCGAATAGCTGTTGCAATCTCGCGGCCAGTGCCCAGTAATTTGCGCGCTCCTGTTACATCTAAGAAAGCTTCATCTAGCGAGATCGGTTCAACTAGCGGGGTAAATGATTCGAAGATCTTCATAACGCGTTCGGAGATTTCAGAGTATCGATGGTGATCTGGCGCTATAAAGATTGCGTTTGGTGCCATACGTTGCGCCCGGCCCACTGGCATTGCGGCGCGGATTCCGAATTTACGTGCGGCGTAGTTTGCAGATAGAACAACGCCACGCGCACCTGCGCCAACAACAACTGCCTTGCCGCGAAGTTCTGGGTGATCGAGTTCGGCTACAGATGCGTAGAAGGCATCCATATCGACATGCAGGATCGTGGACTCACTCATATCGCTCTCTCGATTAATTTGCGCGACCACTTTTCATAAGCCTGGCGTAGGTCCCAAGCACCGCTAGCGTTGATCGAGATACCGCGTTCGCCGGTGCGTCTAGTTTTGCCACGGACTAACAATAAGGATGTTGAGTAGAGAGTGGAAGCAAAACCCTCTTGCGCATCAGAGAAGAATGTTGAATCGGTACAGCCATAACCATCATCGAGAGTTAAGAAGATAACGCGCCGCCCAGAGCGCACTGGCGGGGTCTGCATCGCCACCTTTACTCCTGCAACCAAGACATCACTCTGTGATCGCAGCGTTAGTAGATCTGATGATTTAACTGCGCCGATTGCATTTAGAAATGGCGCATAGAACTCGAGCATATGGTGGGTGATATCCATTCCTAAGCGCTCGACTTCGTTACGCACTTTTTCAGAAGCGCCCATTGCAGGTAAACCACTGGTGGCTAGCGCAGGTGGGGCAAAGCCAAAGACCATCTGCGAACCAGAGATATTCGAAGCCGGTGAACGAGTTAGATCAGATAAATGCAGAAGTAGATCGCGATGATTTAGGGTGCCATCACTAAGAGAATGCACTCGATCGAAAGCGCCGGTCATGATCAAGGTTTCGATGATTGGATGTGAGGCGCCTGATCTACGATAGAAATCTGCTAAATCGATATAAGGGCGCCCTGCGATTATCGAAGTGATCTCCCCCGCGCTAATGCCGCCAACTGTAGAAAGTGCGATGCGAACGCTGTAAGCGCCTTCGTTACTTTTCTCAACTGTGTAGTTTTCATTTGAAAAATTGATATCAAGCGGTGCCAGTCCAACGCCTAACTGACGCGCTTCATCAACCATTAAACGCTTTGGGTACATGCCGGGGTCATGGGTAAGAACACCGGCGATAAATGCTGCTGGGTAATGGGTCTTTAAATATGCAGATTGGTAAGTGGGAAGTGCGAAAGCTGCAGCGTGCGCTTTACAGAAACCAAAGGATGCAAAGGCGCGCAAGACATCCCAGATCTCGGTAATAGTTGTTAACTCGTAACCGCGCGCGGTTGCGGCAGGAAAGAACCAATCGCAGACTTCTTGTTGGCCTTCTTTACTGCCTAAAGCGCGCCGTTTTTCGTCGGCGGCAGCCAGAGATATGCCGGTCATGGTGGCGATAATTGAGATCACTTGCTCGTGAAACACAACCACGCCTTCGGTTTCAGCCAAGATCTCATATAGATCAGGATGGATTATCTGCGCTGAAGTAAAGCCATGGCGCGCACTTAAGAAGGGGCGGATCATGTCGCTCTTTACTGGGCCAGGGCGAAAGAGCGAGATATCGATAACCAGATCGTTAAAAGTTTTTGGAGTTAACTTTCCGACTAGCTCGCGCTGCCCCGGACTTTCGACTTGAAAGATACCTAAGGTGCGCGTTGATTGGATTAACTCGTAAGTTGCTTTGTCATCTAGTGGCACAGCATCAATATCAATTTCGGCCTCATCAACTCGTTTTATCTCAGCCACTGCATGGGCGATAGTTGATTGCATCCGCACGCCCAGGATGTCGAGTTTTAGTAAACCGATTTCTTCGACGTCATCTTTATCGAATTCGACCATCGGATAACCACCCGCGTTAAATTGAACTGGCGCGCGATCGAGCAAGCCCGCATCAGATAGAACAACGGCACATGGGTGCATCGCTAAATGGCGCGGCAAGCCATCAAGGCGCTGGGCAAGTGAGATCGCCATCGCGGTAAGGGGCGCAGATAAATTAAGTGAGCGAAGTTCAGGAAGTGATTTAAGAGTTGCTTCGATATTTCGGGCGCGGATATGAGGCAGAGATTTAGCGATTAGATCGATCTCCATCGGCGATATACCAAGTGCAGCGCCGGTATCGCGGATCGCATTTCGGGCGCGATAGGTCTCAACCATCGCAACAGTTGCGCAGCGCGAAAGTGCGCCAGGTGCTCGCCAATCAGTGTCGCCATAGCGTTTAAAGACCATGTCATAAATTTCTAGACGTCGAGCGGATTCAACATCAATATCTATATCGGGCAGCGCGCGCCGCAGCGGTGAACAGAAGCGTTCCATCAAAAGCCCATGGCGCATTGGATCTACGCCAGAGATGCCGAGTAAGTGACAGATCAAAGAGCCCGCGCCACTGCCACGAGCAGCAACGCGGATATTGTTTTCGCGCGCCATATCGGTGATATCGGCAACAGTTAAGAAATATGACTCGTAACCAAGGGTGGCAACTGTTGCGAGTTCGTCATCTAAACGAGTGCGCGCTTTAGCGATAAGAGTTGAATCGTTGTAGCGCCAATTGATTCCGGATTCACAGCGGCTGCGCAACAAAGTGCGCATCTGATTGGCTGAATCTGCCCCGACTACATGGGGTTCAGGCAGATGGATCGCCCCTAAACCAAGGTCGCGTTGCGGCGATAACAGAGCGCGTTCAGCCCATTGTCGCGTGGTATTTAAAAGCGCGCGCGGTGTTCGTTCTCCTGCAGCTCGGGCAATTTCGGCGGCGAGTGAAACCATTTGTTCGTTAGATTTTAAATAGCCTTCAGCGTTACGTCTTTCGAGGTGGCGTTGATGTAACGGAACCAATTGGCGCGCACAATCGAGGATGTCGGCAACTGGTCCGTCTGCGGCATCACGCATCCGCACTGCATTGGTGATAACTGCATCGATATCGTGATCGCGCGCAAAGATTAAAGAGCGCGCGGCATGCGTTGTTGAGAACGGGCCTTTGCCGGCGACTAGATGTGAAACACAGTCAATTGCTTGATCGCCAAAGAAGGGGCGGGTCTTATTAAATAGCTCGTAGGCGATATCGCTGCGGTGTAAGACCAGCGCTTGGCTTAAAGGTGATTCGGGGCCGTGCAGCAAATGTAGCTGTGTTGAGTATTCGCTAAAGCGTTGCAGTAGTTCAAGAGTGATGACTGGCTTGCGATCAACAGCGTTCATGGATAGCCCGGTCATGAAGCGAACAAGTGCGCGCCATCCCCCATCGCCATGTGCCAAGACTGTTACGCGCGGCAGATCTTTCGCGCTTGTATTTTTTTGACTGGAATTTTTACTGTTCGGATCGTTTAACAAATCATTTTTTGAAAGATCAAAGGCTAAATTAACTCCGATAATCGGCGCGATTCCGTATTGCAGACAGGCGCGGGCAAAACGAATCGAGCCAGATAAGCCATCGCGATCGGTAAGTGCGAGCGCCGGTGATTCAAATTCGGCAGCGCGTTGCACTAGATCTTGCGGCTGCGTTGTTCCGTATTTAAGTGAGAAGGCACTTGAGGTACGTAGATGGATAAAGCTCATGCTTAACTCATACCTGTTTAACGATCCACGAACCTGTTATCTCATCGCGTTCTAATTCGAAGGTATTAAGCGATCCAATAGGTGCAGCCTCAACTCTCCATAAAGCGCGAGCACCATCATCGGGGCGATAGATGCCATCGCTAACCCGGTTCCACCAACCACCTGCTTCACACCAACGCGATAGAACTGCATGGATGCGAAAACGTTTGCCGCGAAAGGTGAATTCGATGGGGGTAGCTGCTCCATCGGAGATGACTTCGTGGGCTGGTGATATCTCTGGGACTGACATTTTTTAACCTTAAGCCTCTTCTTATTGGGATCTGTGGATAATTCGAACATGTGTTCGAAAACTATCCCAAGGCTCTGACATTGGCAAGAAAGGTGTGTCGCCGCGCTTAAAATAGTTGAAAGTTCAACTATCTCCCCTACAATTGCCCGAGTCAGAACCACTGTTTAGTCAGTAGATAAATTCAATAAATAAGGAGAACCATGGACGTAGTACTCGTAATTGGCCGAATTCTTTTCGCCTTCATCTTCATCGCATCAGGAATTGGCCATTTTGCAAAGCTTGAGATGATGACTGGCTATGCAAAGTACAAGAAGTTGCCGGCTGCAAAGCTCGGTGTAATCGCAAGTGGACTTTTCTTCCTACTCGGCGGAATCTACATAGCACTCGGCTTCTGGGTAGACCTAGGCGCACTAATGCTCGCTATCACCCTGGTGCTTGCAGCAGTTATCTTCCACAACTACTGGAAAGAGACTGATGCAACTGCAAAGCAGAACGAAATGATCGCATTTAACAAGGATCTCGCTCTTGCTGGCGCTTCACTAATCATCTTCGCGCTTATCTACAGTGGTGCAATTTCGGGAGATGCTTTCGGTCCACATATCGGAAATCTCTCTTTCTTTAACCGGTAATTAAACAAGTAACTAGAAGTTCACGAAATGGCCTCCCGATTTGGGGGGCCATTTCGCTTTGGATTGGCTATTTGGATGAGAGTATTGCCAAATGGAGATCTTGCTAGCGATACTTTCTGGCGGAGTTATCGGCGCAGTTCTTGGCTTTGTAGGCGCAGGTGGCGCCATGCTTTCAGTGCCGATCCTGCTCTATGTCTTTGGCTTTACCGCTATCCCTGCAACAACTGGCGCACTCGCCATAGTTCTCTGCGCTGCAATTGCTGGCGCTATTCCAAAAGCCCGCGCCAAAGAAATTCTCTATCGGGAAGCGGTAGTCATTTGGGCGCTCGGGCTTGTTACCAACCTTGCTGCATCAATTCTGGCTCACAGGTTAAGTGATCAGGTAATCACGACTGGCTTTAGTATCACCTTACTTTTCGCCGCACTTTCGATGATAAAGAAATCTACTGAACAAGAACAGCGCAGAATGTCAAATGGATCCTTGGCAGCGCTTTCGCTAGGAATTGGCGTCATAACCGGACTCTTTGGAATCGGTGGAGGCTTTATTGTGATTCCAATCTTGATGCACGCCTTCGGGACGCCAGCGCGAGTTGCATCCGGCACTTCACTTGCTGTTATAGCCCTTAACTCGATTACCGCCTTCATCGGTCACCAATCCCACTGGGATGAAGTCGATTGGAAGATTCCAGTTGTAATGGCGCTAAGTGCAACAACAATCGCACTGCTGGCATCGCATCGCCAATCAAAAAGTAACGACACAACGAAGAAGGCTTTTGCTGGAGTGCTTGTCCTGGTTGCAGCTTTTACACTGCTGCAGACTTGGGCTTAATTCTTACCAGTCTTAATTGACTTAGATAAGAAGCCAGCCAAAATCAACATAAGTACTGGATAAGCCATGCCGATCGAAAGATTTGTATTTTCGGCGATCAAGCCAGTGATTGTTGGCCCGAAGAAGAATCCAGCGATACCGATTACACCAACGCGAGAAATTGCAACCGCTGGTGCGATTCCCGGGGTCTTGCTTGCCGCCAAGATAAATGCGGGAAACATCGGACCAATTCCAAGACCAGCGGCGATAAAGCCGATATTCACAATTATCAGTGCCGGAATTGGATATGAATCAGACATTGGAATTGAGATCGCAAGTGCAATCCCCCAAATACTTCCGCCGATATATCCACCTAGCTTTACCAAACGGGCTGGCCCAAAGTAATCGAGTGCGCGATCGCCTAAGAAACGGCTAACGATCATTGCAAGAGCAAAGGATGCAAAAGCAGATGCATAAACACCTTTGCCGTAGCCCATCTCATCGCGCAATAAAATTGCACTCCAGTCGCTAGCGGCGCCTTCACCAACTAAACTTCCCAGCAGTCCAAAGCCCAAGAACCAAAGTGGCATAACAGATTTACCAAATAGCGGAATTTTCGCTTCATGTTCATCTTCGCCTTTATGTCCATCAATTGACGGTGGCAGCAGATAGTAAGCAGCGATCAGATATGCGATGACTGAAACCATGGCGATAGCCAAGAGATTGGTACGCGGTGAAACATGGCGGGTTATGGCACCACCCAGCACTGTTGTTGCAAATGCGCCAACGCTCCACATCGCGTGGAATGAGGACATGTAACGACGACCTAAAATCTTTTCTATAACGGTTCCTTGAAAGTTGTAACACATATCTATCAAGGCATAACCAAGCCCCATAGTAAATAAAGTTAAAAACAGCGCCAGTGCATTCGTTGCCAGACCCATACCTGCCAAGCCTGCGGGCATGATTAATACTCCGACGAAAACTACCTTCTGGGAACCGAAGGTATGCATCAACCTTCCGGCAAGCTGCGCTCCAGTAATCGAACCGAAGGTTGCGCCCAATAAAACAAAACCAAATTCGCCATTGGATAGCCCAATCAAATCTTTGATTTCAGGGATACGTGGCACCCAACCCATGGAAACTATTCCAAGTAAAAGAAAGCTGACCCGTAAGGAATTTCTCGCTAATTTCGCACGATGGTTTTGATCAAGTGCTCCGATAGACATTTGCCAAGGGTATCCTGCAACCATGGAAGGCATCCTCGAAAAGGCAGCGGTAAAACGCTTTATTCAAGCAGCAAGCGACCTCGGCGTTAAAGGCCAGGTAACTGTTCTTGCTGAGACCGCCCGTACCGCAGTTGATGCCGCCAATGGCTTAGGAATTGAAGTTGGACAGATCGCCTCTTCGCTTATCTTTAAATTGCCATCTGGCAATCCCCTATTGATAATCACCAGTGGACGCCACCGCGTTGATACTGAATTAGTTGCGAAGAATTTAGGTATCACCGAACTTGCTCGCGCCGATGCCAATTATGTAAAAGAAGTTTCTGGTTATTCAGTCGGCGGAGTTGCACCACTTGGTTGGATTAGCCAACCTGAGAAAATTCTCATTGATCAAGCGCTTAATGACTACGAGGTTGTCTGGGCAGCATCTGGACATCCACATGCTGTCTACCCAACTAGTTACGCCGAATTGATTACTTGCACAGGCGCCACCCCAATGATTGTCGGAGACTAGCTAAGTAACTCTTCAAGCAATTTTTCAACGCGGGCTTTGATCTCATCGCGAATTACACGAACCGGCTCAATCCCCTGCCCTGCTGGATCTTCAAGTACCCAATCCTCATAACGCTTTCCAGGATAGAACGGACATACATCGCCGCAGCCCATGGTGATAACCGCATCTGATTCTTGTACAGCTTCAGGTGTTAACACTTTTGGAGTGTTATTTGCAATATCGATTCCGACTTCGGCCATCGCTGCAACCGCAACTGGGTTAATCGAATCTTTAGGAGCAGAACCGGCAGAGAGTACTTCTACACGCCCCTGCCCGAGTTCGCGCATAAAGCCTGCCGCCATTTGTGAACGACCTGCATTGTGTACGCAGACAAAGAGAACTGTTGGTTTGCTCATTTACTTCTCGTTTCCTGTTTTATTTGGGGAATTTATAAACTTGGTTAGAACTAGACCTAGTATGGCGCCCAAGATCTGTGCCGCGATAAATGGTGCAACTGAACTTGGTGCAATACCAGCGAAAGTATCTGAAAGTGTTCTTGCTACCGTTACTGCTGGATTAGCAAAGCTAGTTGATGAAGTGAAGAAATACGCTGCTGATATGTAAGCGCCGACAAGAACTGGAATCTTCGCTTCGCTCTTTTGCGCGATGGCGGTGAAGATAATGAAGACTAAGCCGGCGGTCGCCAGAATCTCGCTCACGAAGAGTTCGGCGCCGGTTCGGTCTTTCTGGGAAATTTCGATAATGGGTAAGTTGAAGATGAAGTTAGCGAGTGCAACACCAATTACCGCCCCAATCAACTGTGCAGCTAGGTAGGCAGCAGCGAGAGAGGCCGTGATGTTCTTCTTGTACCACTGGATTGCTGTGACCAGTGGATTGAAGTGGGCGCCGCTAATTGGACCAAGCAAGGTAATTAAGATGTAGAGAATCAATCCGGTTGCCGCTGAGTTAATTGTTAACTGCACACCAACATCTTTTGAAAGATTGGTCGCCATTACCCCTGAGCCGATTACTACGAGCAAAAGGGTGGCAGTCCCAACGAGTTCTGCGATCGTTTTTCTAAGATTCACCGCTCTATCATCGGCTATCAATGAACAGGTAATCCTTTGCGGCACGGAGTAATATCTGAATTTAAGATGAACCTTTCATTACAACTCTTCCCATCTGAGGCCGAATCCGCGCCTCACATCGTGTTGGTGCATGGGTTGGGTTCGGCGGCAACTGCCTGGAAGCCTTTGATCCCATTGCTGCAACCTCGCTATAACGTGATCACCGTCGATCTTCCTGGTCACGGTAAAACTCCGCTGGATAAGACCCAGCCTATGGATCCACATTCGCTAGCAAAACTCGTTGTGAAAGAAGTTGCCAATCAATTTAGCGTTACAAGTTTTGATCTTGTTGGAAATTCTTGGGGTGGTTGGATCGCACTTGAAATGGCGGCCGACCATCCTCAATCCGTCAAGAGCGTTGTCGCTCTAGCGCCAGCAGGATTCTGGCTGGCATCTTTTGTGCAGAGTTTCCCTGGAGAAAAAGCTGTCCGATTATTTGCCAAAAGTACTGCTGCGATCGCCCCGATGTTTCTTAACTTTGAATGGGCGCGCAAGTATGGCTTTGAATCGGTTAGTCCGCGTTGGCGCGAATTTACTGAAGAGCTTTGTTTAGATGCCACAACGGCGATGGCTAACTCCCCCGGTTATGTCCCAGGATCAAATGGAATGTTACAGAAACGTTTTGATTCGAAGATAGATCCTGCAATCCCAGTCACAATTATCTTTGGAGATTCTGATAACACGCTGCCAGCCTCGATCTGCCAAGAACGCCTGATGGCGCCAGCGCATGCGCAATGGAAAATATTTGATGAATGTGGCCATGCGCCGATGTGGGATCACCCTGAAGAAGTAGTTGCAGAAATATTTGCAGCAGCGGGTATCAATAAATGAATCACGAATTAGTCACCGTTATCTACTTCTGGAAAATAGAGCAGAGCAAATTAGGTTTCGCACTGCTGCGGATGGCTTTAGATCGCGGTGCACTTCGCAGATTTAGCGGTGTGCATTTTGCCAAGATGCTTGGTGCCGGAAAAGGTGAAACCTTTACGCCGCGCGATGCCGATATAAATCGCTGGGGTGCGTTAGCTGTTATAGAAGAATCTCAATTGGTGGCGCTAGATAATTCAAAGTTAATAAAGCGATGGCGCGCAAATAGCACGGATGAGGTTCGATATCTAGTTGATCCAATTTCGTCTCATGGTTTATGGGCCAAGGTAAATCCTTTTGATTATGTAAAGAGCGCGGGCGATGGTGAAGTTGTGGCAATTACTCGCGCTCGAATTAAATGGGCGCAGAACGTGCGTTTCTGGAAAGCTGTTCCTCCAGTGACATCAAGTCTGCATTCATCACCTGGTTTGATAAATACAATTGGAATTGGCGAGGCCCCGATTGGCTTGCAAGGAACTTTTTCACATTGGCGCTCAGGAGCAGATCTACGCAACTTTGCCTATAAGGGAGTGGCCCATCAAGAAGCGATCGCCGCTACCGAACGCCATGCCTGGTATGCCGAAGAACTCTTTGCACGCTTTGCAGTCCGTGAAATCCGTGGAGCACTGGATAAATAGCGGTAGTTACTGAAGCGATTACTAGGGCAGAATTAGCCCATGTCGATTCGTCACTACAACCCCCGCCGGCGTCAACGCCGCGGAATCTCGGATCGCTTACGTCTATTTCTATATTTGACCTTGGGCGTCGCCCTTCTTTTGCAAGTTTCTTATCCACTTCTAGATGGCGAAGCGCTTCGCGTCGTGACAATTGCAACCGTTTACTGGGGCGCTGCAGCAATGGCTCTACATGCGATGCTTTCCTTCGGCGGAAGATATGCACTTACCTACTTAGCAATTTCTCTTTCATTTGGATTCTTCATTGAATTAATTGGTGTGGAAACTGGTTGGCCATTCGGTGTATATGAATACGATCCATCACTTGGTCCGCAGTTAATTAGCGTTCCGCTAGTCGTTCCTTTTGCTTGGGCAATGATCGCGCACCCAATTTTATGTGTTGCCCGACGTGTAACTAAAAACTGGGTATTTCTCTATGGCGGCTTCGGAATGATGGCATATGACTTATTCCTTGATCCGCAGATGGTTAATGGCGGA
This sequence comes from Candidatus Planktophila sp., assembly GCA_044340015.1. Classification (GTDB taxonomy): domain Bacteria; phylum Actinomycetota; class Actinomycetes; order Nanopelagicales; family Nanopelagicaceae; genus Planktophila. The sequence goes on along the minus strand of JBIIUL010000001.1, from coordinate 7,806 downwards.
CGTTGGACTTGGGAGGTAACTGGTGCGCACGTACCATTTACTCCAGAAATTCCGTTGTCGAATACCTTTGGGTGGCTCTTATCGGGTATGGCGCTAATCGCCATGTTGCACTTGACGCTGCCACGCGAGCGTCGCAAACAGAGCGCGAGTTACACCGCCGTTGATTTCTTCTTGATTTGGACTTGGTTCGGTGGGATTGTTTCAAATCTATTCTTCTTCGATCGCCCCGGAATCGCATTTTTATTTGGGTCCGTATTCGGAACTTTCCTTGCGCCATATCTATTCTCTCGCTGGCTCGGGCGCCCTTAACAATTTTATTTGTATTGAAATAATCGTGCTAACTAACTTAGTTTTCTTTGCATCAGTTATCTTACTTTGGCTAGCAGTTGCAAACTTCTTCACTATCCGCCATCCCTTGCCTGCGCTGGAACGAAGTGAAAGTGTCAGCATTTTGATTCCAGTGCGCAATGAAGAAGAGAACATTGCCGATCTAGTGCTAAGCCTGCAGGCACAACAGTTCATAGATAAACCAGAGATCATCTTCATCAACGATTCTTCGACTGATGAGACCGCGGAGAAGTTGCAGGAAGCCAAAGATGGCGGTGCGCAGATAAAGGTAATTAACGCACCAGAACTTCCGAACCAATGGCTTGGTAAGCCTTGGGCTCTGCAGCAAGGATATTTGCAGGCTAAGGGCGAGATCGTAGTTACCTTAGATGCAGATGTACGTCTAACTTCAACCGCGATTGCGCAGGCACTTGGCATGCTGGGTGATCGCTCATTTATCTCGCCTTATCCACGTCAGATCGCCAAGACTTTTTCAGAAAGATTGATTCAGCCGCTGCTGCAATGGTCCTGGATGAGCACAGTGCCACTGCGTATTGCCGAGAAATCTGCACGGACTTCTTTAGCGGTAGCAAATGGTCAATTCTTTTTGGTGCGCAAAAGCGCCTTAGATAAAATCGGTGGATTTACCGCGATCGCTGCAGAAGTTCTCGATGATATGGAACTTGCACGCGCACTAATTAAATCTGGCGCATTTGGTGGAGTCGCTGATGGCTCATCCCTGGCGCAGACCCGCATGTATAAGAACTTCTCTGAAATCAAAGCCGGTTATGGAAAATCTCTCTGGAAAGCTTTCGGCAGCCAGGGCGGTAGCGCCGGTGCGATCGCATTTCTCTTTGTCACTGGCATCGCTCCAGTGATTGCCTGGTTTGGTGGCCATCCCCTGGGCTTCTTCGCCTATCAATTTGTAGTTATAACTCGCGCACTTAGTGCAGCGCGTTCGCGCGGCCGAATCCTAGATTCAATTCTGCATCCAATTTCGTGCGCAGTTTTGATCTATTTGATTATCTACAGTTGGCGCGCACGCGGCATTGTGGCCTGGAAAGGTCGCACCCTGTGAGCAAAGGTAATTCCAATAAAACTGCCGTTGCTGTAATCGGTGCTGGCATGGGCGGAATGGCAACTGCAGCGCGCTTAGCAAAGGCTGGCCACCAAGTAACTGTCTATGAGGCATCTGATCGCCACGGTGGTAAGTGCCGCACTGAATGGATCGGAAATTACGCATTCGATACCGGCCCATCGCTTCTAACTCTTCCTGCGGTCTATCGCGATTTCTTTCAGCGCACCGGTGAAGTAATGGGACGAGTTCTAGAGCTAGTCCCGGTCAACCCATCATTTGATTATCACTTTGCCGATGGCAAGTCAGTGAAGTTTGCAAACTTATCTCGTAAAGAGACTCTGGCAGCAATTACTGAATCCCTGGGAGCCGAAGCAGGACAAGAGTGGGATCGTGTAATGCGCACGGCGGAGGCTATGTGGGATGTCTCGCGTGAACCATTCATCGAATCTGAACTTCGATCTATTGGTTCGCTTTTAAAGCGCCCGACTTTGCTGCGCGACTTGCGCATCATCGCACCATGGAAATCACTGCGCGGGCTAAAGATTAAAGATATCCATCTGCGAAATATCTTGGATCGCTATGCAACCTATAGTGGATCTGATCCACGCGTTGCACCTGCTGTGCTGTCATCAATTGCCTTCGTTGAAGAAGCCTTCGGGGCTTGGCACATCAAAGGTGGAGTTGGAAAGCTAGCCGATGCTGTTTATCAACGTTGCCTCGATCGCGGAGTTAAATTTGAGTTCAACTCCCCCGTTGCTGCTATTAACCACAATGGTAAATCTGTAACTGGTCTTTCTCTTGGTGCTGGCCGTTCAATTGACTATCAAATAGTTGTAGCAAATGCTGATGCATCGTTGGTATATGGCAAATTGATTTCCGGCAAAGTCTCAAAGTTAAAGCGCACCCGTAAGAACTTGGCCAAAGCCGAACCATCGCTTGCTGGATTCTCACTTCTACTTGGACTTCGTCCGACTGATCAGCCAACAGGTTTATCGCATCACAATGTCTTGTTTCCAAAAGATTACGATGAAGAGTTTGAAGATATCTTCAGCCGTAAGGTGCCAGTTGCGGATCCAACAATTTATATATGTGCGCCAAATGACGAAGCGATGGTTAAACACCCCGGGCATGAGGCGTGGTTCGTACTGGTTAATGCACCGCGCCACGAAGAAAGTGGTAGCGATGGGTTTGATTGGAACGATAGAGATGCCAACCACCGCTATGCGATGAAGATTATCGATGCCATCGAGGCACGAGGAATTTCAGTAAGAGATCGCTTAGAGGTTTTAGAGATTCGCACGCCTGCAGATCTAGAGCGTACAGTCATGGCGCCAGGTGGATCGATCTACGGAACATCCAGCAATGGTGCGCGGTCAGCATTTTTACGTGCCAAAAACCGTTCGCCACTAAAGGGTTTGTACTGCGTTGGTGGGTCGGCACATCCAGGTGGAGGTTTGCCGTTAGTTGGTTTAAGCGCTGAAATTGTTGCGCAAGCTGTTGTAGGCCCAGCGGCACACTAGGTAAAAACTAAATAGTTGAAGCGCGCCGAGAACTGCCATAACTGGAGTTACTAAGTTAAGGCCAATTGCGTAGGTAACGAGTGCGATAAAGATAAAACTTGCCCGAACTGGACGTTCTGCCGGCGTTACAACTCCAACAGCGTTGATACCTAGGCCACCTAAACGAGCGCGTGCATATTCTTGAGTAGTTGCAATTACATAGGTAACTAGAACTAACCAAACCGGTGCGCCGATGCGATAGGCAACATAGAACCAGAGCGCTTCGCTTATGCGATCGGCAACCGAATCTAGAACTGCACCGAATTGGCTCTCGCGGTTCTGATATATGGCGACGCTGCCATCGATGCCATCGGCGTAGAGTGAAAGTACAAGTAGCGGAATCGTCCAGAGCGAAAGTGGATTAGCCGCCATCGCGATAGCAAAAACAATTCCAAGTAGAGTTAAAAAGTTCGGAGTTAAGCGAAGTACTGAAACGAATTTAGCCGATGTAAATGAGATCTTGAGCCAAGCCCTAACGATTCCCTTTATCTCAGCGTTGCCGTGGAGCGCACTCCACTTGGCAAAGAACTCAGCCTGCTTCATCCGCGTTTCTTATCTTTAATTTGTTCAAATATTTCGCGTGTTGCAGATGATGTATTCATTGTGTAGAAGTGAAGACCCGGAACGCCTGCAACCAGTAAATCTTCACAAAGGTTCGTCGCAATTTCTACACCTAATTTGCGGACATCATCTGGTGAATCTTTAAGCACTGCAAAACGCGCAGCGATATCTGGTGGAATCGGTGTGCCACTAAGCTCGGCCATACGAGTTAACTGAGCAACATTTGTCACGGGCAATATTCCAGCGATGATCGGAAGTTTTGAGCCGCGTGCTGATAAGCGATCAACGAGCGCTTTCCATTTATCTACTTCGAAGAAGAACTGTGTTGTTGCAAAAGATGCACCAGCTTTTTCTTTACGGAGCAGAACTTCAATATCTTCATCGAAATTTAAACCTGATGCGGGATGGCCATCTGGAAATGCAGCAACGCCAATTGTGAATCCTCCGACTTCAGCAGCGAGCGTTACCAATTCGTCGGCATGATTTAAGCCGCCCGGTGTTGGCGTCCAAGATGCGCGTGGTCCTCCAGTTGGATCTCCGCGCAGCGCGAGAATGTTATGGATTCCAGCTTGTTTATAGCGCGCCAAAATTTCGATTAACTCATCTCGCGTTGAACCAACACAAGTTAGGTGGGCAACCGTTGGGATATGGGTGCGCTGCGTTATCTCGGAAGTTATCCGAATCGTGCGATCGCGTGTTGTGCCACCTGCGCCATAAGTAACTGAGATGAAATCAGGTGCAATTGGTTCAAGGGCGCGCATCGCGCTCCAGAGGCGTTCTTCACCTTCTGGGTCTTTTGGAGGAAAGAACTCGAAGGAGTAAGTGACGCCTTCGCCGATCTCCTTCATGCGCATCTCCACGCGGTCAGGGTACCGTTGCGCCGTGGTTAACGATGCACGTGGCACGCTCATAGCGGTACGCGAGACGGTTCAGAGCGAGCTATCTTCCTATCTAACCTTGCAACGTGAATATTTAAGTGGCATCGGCTCAGAGTTAATTCCAGTATGTGATGCCCTCGAATCTTTCTTACTTGAAGGTGGCAAGCGCCTGCGCCCGCTCTTTGCATATGCCGGCTTTGCGGCAACTGGCAAGGTTGCAACCGCTGCCGATATTCGCGCATTTACCAGCCTGGAACTCTTGCAAGCATGTGCGCTTATCCATGACGACTTAATGGATCGTTCAGATACGCGTCGCGGAAAACCTGCGATACATCGCCACTTTGAGAACTTGCACCAACAAGAAGCGATGAACGGTTTAGCAGATCAATTTGGTGAAGCAGCTGCAGTTCTGCTCGGTGATTTAGCTTTGGTTTGGTCAGATCATTTACTTCATACCTCTGGTGTTGAAAATAACGCGCTCTTATCGGCGCTCAAGGTGCACGATGAAATGCGTATCGAACTTATGGCCGGACAGTATTTAGATGTTCGTGAAGCAGGTGAGCGCTCCCCTAGCGTTGATCGCTCACTTCGCATAGCCCGTTACAAATCTGGAAAGTACACAATTGAACGTCCACTGCATTTAGGTGCATCACTTGCGATTACAGATGAGGCGGAACGAAAAGATCTAACAAATATCTTGAGCGCATACGGTCTGCCACTCGGTGAGGCATTTCAATTACGCGATGACATGCTCGGAATCTTTGGTGATCCATCTGTTACCGGTAAACCAGCCGGCGATGACATCCGCGAAGGCAAGCGCACTGTATTGATGGCGATGACGCTAGAGCGCGCAGATCAAGCAAGCGCTGCCAAGATCACCGCCGCCTTAGGCCGCGAAGATCTAACCGCCGATCAAATCGAAGAAATTCGTGCGCTCATCACCGCAACTGGCGCGGTTAAAGTTGTCGAAGATCTCATCGAGGGGCTACTTTCCAACGCGCTAACTGCGGCAAACTCTGATGAAATTAACCCTTCAGCCCGCGAGTTACTCGTAGAACTCGCAACTAGCGCAACTCGTAGGAGCCATTAAATGCCGGCAAAGGTAAAGGGACCAACCGATCACGTAGTCGTTGTTGGTGCAGGACTTGCTGGGTTAAGTGCTGCACTTCGCTTAGCGGGCGCGGGCCGCAAAGTAACTGTCGTTGAACGTGAATCTGTTCCGGGTGGTCGCAATGGTTTACTAGAAAAAGATGGTTACTCATTTGATACCGGTCCATCTGTTTTAACGATGCCTTCACTAATTCAAGATGCCTTTAGCTGCGTCGGTGAAGATATGAAGGATTGGCTAGAGCTTTCACCGCTTAAGCCGCTCTATCGCGCTTTTTACGACGATGAATCGCAGATCGATGTGCATGCCAATACCGCTGAGATGGAAGAGGAGATCCGTCGCACAGTTAGCGCCGAAGAAGCTCTTGGCTATCGCCGTTATGTAGATTTCGTAACTAAGTTATACAAGTACGAGATGAACGATTTCATCGACCGCAACATTGATTCACCATTTAACTTACTTACCCCGAACCTGGCTCGCTTGATCGCACTCGGTGGATTTAGAAAACTTTCCCCAAAGGTAAATCAATTCCTTAAAGATCCACGCCTGCAAAAGGTTTACTCATTCCAGGCTATGTATGCAGGCGTTAGCCCGCAACAGGCGCTAGCAATCTATGCCGTTATTGCTTACATGGATTCGGTAAATGGCGTCTTCTTCCCCAAGGGTGGAATGCATGCGGTACCTCGCGCACTTGCCGCTGCTGCGCAAAAGCATGGCGTAACTTTCAAATACAGCACCACGGTAACTCGCCTAGAAGTTGAGAACGGGCGCGCTAAAGCGGTTATCACCGATAAGGGCGAACGTATCGAGTGCGATGTAGTTGTAATGAACCCAGATCTACCCGTGGTGTGGCGCGACCTACTCGGCAAAACTCCGCTTAATATCAAGCGTCTTAAGTACTCACCATCTTGCGCAACTTTGCTAGTTGGTTCTTCTAAGAAATACGACCACGTCGCTCACCACAATATTCACTTCGGCAAATCATGGGATGGCGTCTTTGATGAACTGATTAAGAAGAAGACCTTGATGTCAGATCCATCGGTACTGGTGACGATTCCGACTAAAGATGATGCCGCGCTGGCACCTGCTGGAAAAGAGAGTTATTACATTCTCTATCCAACTCCAAACTTGGATGCAGATATTGATTGGAAGACCCAAGCACGTCCATATCGCGATCACATGATTAAGACTCTAGAAGATCGCGGTTACACCGGCTTTGGCGATTCAATAGAAACCGAAGTAATGACCACGCCACTTGATTGGCAAGCACAAGGAATGGAACGTGGCGCACCATTTGCTAGCGCACATACCTTCTTCCAGACTGGACCTTTCCGCCCCCGCAATATTGCAGCCGGTTTTGAGAATGTTGTCTTCGCTGGCTCTGGCACACAACCAGGAGTTGGAGTTCCGATGGTTTTGATTTCTGGTCGTTTAGCAGCGGAGCGAATCGTAGGTCCGGTTAAGTAAGTGAGTGAGTTAAACGCTGCAGGGATTACCGACCCGCAACTACGGGCTTCTTATTCCGAGTGCAAACGCCTTAACTCGCTACATGGCAAGACTTATTACCTAGCAACTTTGCTGCTTCCAGCAAGCAAGCGCCCATTTGTTCACGCACTTTATGGCTTTGCTCGTTATGCCGATGAAATCGTCGATGACTTAGCGTCAACGCTTACTGCCCAAGAGAAAGCAGAAGTTCTGCGCGCATGGAGTTCTGATGTTCTGCGCGGTTTAGAAACCGGTGAAAGTTCAGATCTCGTTGGACGTGCGCTAATTGATACTGTGCAGCGCTTTGATATCCCCCATCAACACTTCGTAGATTTCTTACACTCGATGGAGATGGATCTAACTGTTACTGAGTACCAAACTTTTGATGATCTATATGAGTACGTCTATGGATCTGCCGCAGTGATTGGTCTCCAGATGGTGCCGATCCTGGGCGGAGATACCGTTAATTCTTTAGAAGCAGCAAAGAATTTAGGGGTAGCCTTCCAGCTCGCTAACTTCATTCGCGATGTTGGTGAAGATTTAGATCGCGGCCGCGTTTACCTGCCGTTGCAGGAACTTTCTGAACACGGAGTTACTCGCCAAATGTTAGAAGCGCGCAAGTTAACTCCTGAAATTGTGAGCGCACTTAAGTTTCAGATCGCTCGCGTTCGCCAATTGCAGAAGGCGGCTGAACCTGGGATTGCGCTTTTAGATAAGACCAGCCAGCCATGTATCCGCGCAGCCAGTGAGTTGTATTGCGGAATTGTTGATGAGGTAGAAAAGATTGGTTACGACATCTTTAATAAGCGG
>JBIIUL010000069.1:0-5782 GCA_044340015.1 Candidatus Planktophila sp. | reverse complement strand
AGACATTGCTTCGAGCAGTTCGAAACAAAAGTTTCGAAGATAGTTCGAAAAAACCAAAGGATAATTGTGGCTGTATTTAGTGCGCTCAAAAACAAAGCGAAGGCGGCATAAGTGGTGAAAAAAGCTCCTGCAAAAAAGAGCGTTGCTAAAAAGGCAGCGAAGAAAGCTCCCGCTAAGAAAGCGCCAGCGAAGAAGGCTGCTGTAAAGAAAGCGCCAGCGAAGAAGGTCGCAGCTAAGCCTGTAAAGAAGGCTGCTGCTAAACCAGTTAAGCCGGTAAAGGTTGCGCTGAAGAAAGATTTGTCTGCCAAGGAAGTACAGCAACTTGTAAATTTGAAGAACGACGTCGCTCGCCACAGAGAGATCGTCGAAACACTTGCTGCCAGCGGTATTGATAACTATCGCAAGGCAGTTAAGAAAGAATTTTTAGCGCTCGCCCAAGAAGCGCGCCACCTTGATGAAGTTATTGCAACTAATTCAGAGAAAGCACGTAAGGCCGGACTCGGAACATCTGCGCGAATTCTCTCTAAGGCCCAACTCGCACTCATCGCACCACCTCCAGCACCTGTTGCTGCAGCGCCTGCAAAGAGCGAAGGTAAGGCTGCCAAGGCTGCGATAGTTCTAGATGATGAAGGCAACGAGATCGTCGTTGAAGAAGTCGAACTTGAAGATGTTGAAACTCTTATCGCTGAAGTCGCTGAAATCATCGACACTGAAGCAGAAGATAAATCTAATCAGCCACGCGTTGTAAACCTGGCTGAAGAAGCATCTGGCAATGAAGAAAATGCCTTCACGCTAAAGGCCTCTGAAGAAGATGATGCGCCTGCGCAGACAGTTATGACTGCTGGTGCAACCGCTGACCCAGTAAAGGATTATCTAAAGCAGATCGGTCGCGTAGCGCTTCTAAATGCTGAGCTTGAAGTAGAGCTAGCAACTCGTATTGAAGCCGGGCTCTTTGCTGAAGAGAAGATTAAAGAAGATAAGAAGATGGAGAAGAAGTTCAAGCGCGAACTTGAATGGATCGTTGAAGATGGCAAGCGCGCTAAGAACCACTTGCTAGAAGCAAACCTTCGTCTAGTTGTATCTCTTGCAAAGCGTTACACCGGTCGCGGCATGTTATTCCTTGATTTAATTCAAGAAGGAAACCTCGGTCTTATCCGCGCAGTTGAAAAGTTCGACTACACAAAGGGTTACAAGTTCTCTACCTATGCAACTTGGTGGATCCGTCAGGCGATTACTCGCGCGATGGCAGATCAGGCTCGCACAATCCGTATTCCAGTTCACATGGTTGAAGTCATCAACAAGTTGGCTCGCGTACAGCGCCAGATGTTGCAAGACCTCGGCCGCGAACCAACACCAGAGGAGCTCGCTAAAGAACTTGATATGACACCTGAAAAGGTTGTTGAAGTTCAGAAGTACGGCCGCGAACCAATCTCACTTCACACACCACTTGGTGAAGAAGGCGATTCTGAATTCGGAGATCTCATTGAAGACTCTGAAGCGGTTAAGCCTGAAGAATCTGTAACTTTCACAATCTTGCAAGAACAGTTGATGCAGGTCCTTGGCGGCCTCACCAACCGTGAAGCAGATGTAATCAAGGCTCGTTACGGACTTACAGATGGTCAGCCAAAGACCCTTGATGAGATCGGCAAGGTTCACGGGGTTACTCGCGAACGTATCCGCCAGATCGAATCTAAGACGATGTCGAAGCTGCGCCACCCATCACGTTCGCAATCACTTCGCGATTATCTAGATTAAAAGTAATCGAGTTATTTCGTGGATAAGCCAAAGGTTTTCATAAATCCCAAGAGCGGATCTATCCGTATCACCGGAGAAGTTGAAATGGTTGATGCTGATGGCAACGTTCTGGAGACTTTGGAGAATCCAAAGTTCTGCGGATGTGGCCAATCAAAAGAAAAACCCTTCTGCGACGGATCGCACAAGGGTCTTCTTAAAGAAAATAACTAGTTAATTCTTAGATTCAACCAAGCGCTCTGACTCGTCTTGGATTGCAACAGCCACAGCCTTTAGCTTTTCAGCGTATTCCTTGCCGTGATGTGCACAGAACATTAGCTCTCCACCTGTTGCGAGGGTTGCTCGCACATATGCCTGAGCGCCGCAACGATCGCAACGATCAAGTGCATTAAGAGGTGTGGATTCGAGGATTACTTGCTCGGTCATCGCGCTCTCCGTTCATTTAGGTGGGAAGTGGTACTTCTTATGGAACATCAAACCATGTCTCTTTATTCCCCGCAGGAAATAAATGGAGAAATAGCGTTACTTTTGCGTTGCAATTCACCGTATTCCCCAAGATATAGGGAAATTACCAATATTTGAGACTAATACGGCGCGTTATCGCATGATCCTTGCAACTACGCCGATAACCTTTGCCTCCGTGGCCGCCAAGAATTCTAAAGATGCTGGAGATCAACTTGATCTCACCGCTGTAGGCGACGCCGAAGATTCCTATACCGCCAAAGACCTAGCAGTCCTTGAAGGCCTTGATGCGGTTCGTAAGCGCCCAGGTATGTATATCGGTTCAACCGATTCACGTGGGCTCATGCACTGTCTCTGGGAAATTATCGATAACTCAGTAGATGAATCACTTGCAGGTCACTGTAAGAAAATTGAAATTAATTTAGAGGCTGATGGTTCCATTGAAGTACATGATGATGGTCGCGGTATTCCCGTTGATAAAGAACCAAAGACTGGTTTAACTGGCGTTGAAGTTGTTCTTACAAAGTTGCACGCAGGTGGAAAATTTGGTGGCGGTTCATACGCTGCATCTGGCGGCTTGCACGGCGTTGGCGCATCAGTTGTAAACGCACTTGCCGAACGCCTTGATGCTGAAGTAGATCGCAACGGCAAGATTTACTGGATGTCATTTAAGCGCGGTGTTGCCGGCATCTTCGATGGTGAAGGTCCAAAGGCAGAGTTCACTCCGCAATCGGGCTTGCGCACAATTGGAAAAGTTTCGGCAAAAGTTACAGGTACCCGTATTAAATGGTGGGCAGATCGTCAGATCTTCTTAAAGGAAGCATCCCTTGATATCGAAGAAGTTTACGCTCGCGCACGCCAGACCTCCTTCTTGGTTCCAGGCTTAACGCTGATCGTTAATGACAATCGCACCAAAGCGGTAACAACTCAGACTTTCTATCACAAGGGCGGAATCTCCGAGTTCTGCGAATTCTTACAACCTGATCAACCAGTAGGCGAAGTAATTCGTATTTATGGCACCGGCCATTACCAAGAGACTGTTCCGGTCCTTGACGATAAAGGCCACATGGTTTCAACTGAAGTAGAACGCGATATGGAAGTAGATATTGCGATGAAGTGGGGCGATGGCTTTGATGCCACCGTTCACTCCTTCGTAAATATCATCTCTACCCCAAAGGGTGGAACCCACGTTCAAGGTTTCGAGCGCGCGATCACCAAAGCATTTAATGAATCGCTTCGCAGCACTGGCACTCTGAAGAAGAACGAAGCCGATGTAATCAAAGATGACATCATGGAAGGCCTCACCGCTGTCATCACAGTGCGTATGTCTGAACCACAATTCGAAGGACAGACCAAAGAAGTTCTCGGTACAGCGGCTGCGACACGTATCGTCTCTGCAGTAGTTGCCGACAAGATGAAAGAATTCTTCAACACAACTCGTCGTATCGATAAGGCCAATGGCCGATTGATTCTCGAGAAAGTTGCTGCGGCATCGCGCACACGTATTTCTGCGCGAACCCATAAGGATCTCCAGCGTCGTAAGAACGCCCTCGAATCATCTGCGCTTCCAACCAAGCTCTCTGATTGCCGTTCTGAAGATGTAACTCGTACCGAACTTTTGATCGTAGAAGGTGACTCTGCACTTGGCACAACCAAGGCAGCACGTAACTCTGAATTCCAAGCGATCCTGCCAATTCGCGGCAAGATCCTTAACGTACAAAAAGCCTCACTTTCACAGATGCTCGATAACTCAGAATGCGCATCAATCATTCAGGTAATTGGCGCCGGTTCTGGAAAGTCATTTGAACTAGCCGATGCCCGTTATGGTCGCATTATCTTGATGTCCGATGCGGACGTTGACGGTGCACATATTCGTTGCCTACTTCTTACGCTTCTCTATCGCTACATGAAGCCGATGATCGATGACGGTCGCGTCTTTGCCGCGATTCCACCACTGCACCGCATTGAATTAATGGGCAGCGGCGGCAAAAAAGGTGAGTACATCTACACCTACTCAGATGATGAGATGAAGAAGTTAACTGCTGAGTTTAAAAAGGCTGGCAAGAAGTGGAAAGAACCAATTCAGCGCTATAAAGGCCTTGGTGAAATGGATGCTGATCAGCTCCGTGAAACCACTATGGACCCTGCCGCGCGCACCCTACGCCGCATAACAATTAAAGATGCCGCGGCGGCAGAGGCGATGTTCGAGCTTCTCATGGGTAATGATGTTGCTCCACGTAAAGAATTTATCTCAACGGCTGAAATCGATCGCGATCGGATCGACGCTTAACTTATTTGGTTTTTTGTGAAGTTTTAATCAATAGCGACTAGATCAAAGTATTCTTCTTTCCAAATATCTTCATCGCCATCAGGCAGCAGAATCACACGCTCTGGCTTAAGGGCCTGTACGGCGCCTTCATCGTGAGAGACCATGATTACTGCGCCCTGATATTCACCGAGTGCGCCCAAGATCTCTTCGCGTGATGCGGGATCTAAGTTGTTCGTTGGCTCATCAAGAAGCAGCACGTTTGCGGCAGAGACGACCAAAGTAGCGAGTGCTAAACGAGTTCTTTCGCCACCAGATAAGACTTTAACTGGCTTATGAACATCATCGCCAACGAATAAGAATGAACCTAAAACATTGCGCGCTTCTGGTTCGCGCAGGTCATCTTTAGAAGACATCATGTTTTCTAGAATTGTGCGGTCGAAATCGAGCATTTCGTGTTCCTGGGCATAGTAACCAAGTTTTAAACCGTGGCCATGTTCAACTTTTCCAGTATCGGATTCGAGTTGGTTGGCAAGGATCTTTAGAAGAGTAGTTTTTCCAGCGCCGTTAAGTCCCAAGATAACAACACGGGAGCCCTTATCGATAACGCAGGAAACGTCGGTGAAGATTTCAAGGGAACCGTAGTTCTTGGAAAGTTCTTCACCGGATAGAGGAGTCTTTCCGCATGGCGCTGGAGTTGGGAAACGAAGCTTTGCGACCTTATCTTTAACGCGAACATCATCGAGTGAGGAACGAAGTTTCTCAGCGCGACGTAACATGCCTTGAGCAGCAGTTGCTTTGCTGGCTTTTGCGCGCATCTTCTCGCCCTGCTTCTGCAAGATCTCAGCTTTCTTTTCTGCGTTGGCGCGCTCTTTCTTACGGCGATGTTCATCTTGTTCGCGCTGTAATAGGTATTGTCGCCAGCCCAAGTTGTAAACATCGATAACGTTACGGTTTCCATCAATGTAGAAGACCTTATTTACAACTTGTTCGATCAAGTTCACATCGTGAGAGATGATGACAAGTCCACCTGAATAAGTGCTTAAGTAGTTGCGAAGCCAGATGATTGAGTCAGCATCTAAGTGGTTAGTTGGCTCATCTAGGAGCAAAGTTTCTGCGCCCGAGAAGAGAATGCGGGCAAGTTCGATACGACGGCGTTGACCACCAGAAAGCGTGTCTAGCTGATTGCCAAAGACTGCTTCAGATACGCCAAGGGAAGTTGCAATAGCTTCGGCTTCAGAAGTTGCGGCATAACCACCGGCTGCTTGGAACTCGGCTTCAACGCGTGAGTAACGCTCCATC
>JBIIUL010000012.1:0-21380 GCA_044340015.1 Candidatus Planktophila sp. | reverse complement strand
ACGGTTTGAGTTCTTACGGCCTTGCCGCGCAATTAGATCTCTCACCACCCGCCGCTCAGGATTTAATGGATCGCTACTTCCAACGCTTTGGTGGAATCCGTGATTACTTAAGTAGCGTTGTAGAACAAGCGCGCAAAGTTGGATATACCGAGACGGTTATGGGGCGCAGGCGCTACCTTCCAGATTTAATGCACGATAACCGCCAGCGCCGCGAGATTGCAGAACGGATGGCGCTCAATGCTCCGATCCAGGGTTCGGCCGCCGACATCATCAAGCAGGCGATGCTCAACGTGCAGCGCGCCTTAGTAAAGGAAAAACTAAATTCGCGTTTATTGCTTCAAGTACATGATGAGTTAATTCTTGAAGTCAGTGCAGGCGAAGAAGAAGTACTAACGAATTTGGTCCGTCGCGAAATGGGTTCTGCCTTCCCACTTCGCGCACCCTTAGATGTCAGCGTGGGTATCGGAAAGAGTTGGAACGAAGCGGCGCATTGACGCAATTAAACGTTAGGTATTTTTATTGCTTAGATCTTCTATGGCGGCCAGATCTTCTTCATCTGTAGGCAGATCATTTGCTGCCGCAAGCCGGCCCCTGCCAATTGTAAGAATTACAAAGCCGATAAGAATCATTACCGGCAACATCGCCAAGCCATAGCGAGGTGACAAGTGTTCCGAAACAATTCCACCAACTGCGGCACCAACTGCCATGAATGAACCTTCAACGCTCCAGATCCATCCAAGTGAGGATGTCTGTGAACCCTTCGGTCGCACCGCTTCCAAAACTTCAAAGTAAAAGACTTGCACCGCTCCACCAAGGAAACCAATCGATGCGCCAACTAGCGCCATGGTCCAATCCGGATAAGTGAAGGTGATTGGAATACAAGCGACGCCCCACAAGAAGTAAGCACGACGAAGCGCAGATAGCGGTGCTAACTTCTTGGAAACTAATCCACCGAGAAGGCCGCCTACAACGGTTGCGATTCCGAAGGCGGCAAAGATCCAAGCAACTCGGTGGGGAACGTTTTCTTGCGTGGCAAATGCGGGGACGGCCACATCAAAGACGCCCCAACCAAATCCAATGAAACATCCCTCAAACATCAACAACTGGATTGCGCGACTTTGCAGAAGTCGTTCCTGGCCTTTAACTTTCTTCTCTGGAACCCAATTTCGTGAAACTGGCGTTAGTGCAAGTGCGATTCCGCCAGTTAGCATCAGGGCAGCTGTTACATCAAGTGCTAAATAAGGACGCGAAGATAAGGCCAGCGCTGTAACAACAACTGGGCCAACAACTGATGTGGAACTCATCATCGCCGAATCAAAGGCGTAGGCAGTTCGTAAATAAGTCGGCGGAACAATATCTTTCCAGAGCGGTCTTACCGAAAGATTAATTGGGGGAGCACTAATGCCAAGTAAGAAAGCGGTAATCAGAATAGAGCGCGCAGTATCCATTTGATTTAGCGCCAGAATCATGATGGTGTAGCCGGGAACCAGAATCCGCAGCGGCCATTTCTGGCCCCAGCGATCCATGATCGATCCTCTGATTCCTGCAGTCACGGCTCCCGCTAAAGAATTTAAACCGATTGCAAATCCTGCTATTGCAAATGAATCGGTGCTCTGCTCGGCCTTAAAGAAAATACCGAGGCTAATCATTCCGTAGGCTAGACGCGCAGGAAATGCGGCAATTCCCAAAGAGATAACTTGGGGAAATGCGAATAACTCTTTATAGCGCTTCATAGATCGATCATTCTACGCACGGATTTGCCCTACTCGCCGCTAAAACCGTACGCTTACGCCCGTTCACCAGAAGAGTTCTGGAGTCCTATTACTTTCTATCCCTACGGAGCAACTTGAGCACATCATCACCAGTCGTAGCAGTTAACGACATTGGATCGGCCGCAGATTTTCTTGCAGCAATCGAAGGCACAATCAGAAATTTCAATGACGGCGATTTGGTCGTCGGAACAGTAGTCCAAGTAGATCGCGAAGAAGTACTTCTTGATATTGGATATAAAACAGAAGGCGTAATTCCTTCACGCGAACTCTCAATCCGCCACGATGCAGATCCAAATGACATTGTTAAGGTCGGCGATCGCATTGAAGCGCTCGTTCTCCAAAAGGAAGATAAAGAAGGACGCACGATTCTCTCTAAGAAGCGCGCACAGTACGAGCGCGCCTGGGGCGAAATTGAAGGCAAGAAAGAGCGCGACGAAGTTGTCGTCGGTACAGTTATTGAAGTTGTTAAGGGTGGCTTGATCGTTGATATCGGTCTTCGCGGCTTCCTGCCAGCATCACTCGTTGAAATGCGTCGTGTACGCGATCTAACTCCTTACATTGGTAAGGAAGTTGAGGCTCGCATTATCGAACTTGATAAGAACCGTAACAACGTTGTTCTTTCACGTCGCGCATTCCTAGAGCAGACCCAATCAGAGTCACGCACTACATTCTTGAACCAGCTGCAAAAGGGTCAAGTTCGTACCGGCGTTATCTCATCAATCGTTAACTTCGGTGCATTCGTTGACCTTGGTGGCGTAGACGGTCTAGTTCACGTTTCAGAGCTTTCATGGAAGCACATTGATCACCCAGGTGAAGTTGTTGAAGTTGGCGATGAAGTAACCGTAGAAGTTCTCGAAGTTGATTTCGAGCGCGAGCGTGTTTCACTTTCTCTTAAGGCGACACAAGAAGATCCATGGCAAGCATTTGCGCGTACCCACACAATCAATCAGGTTGTTCCGGGCGTCGTGACAAAGCTTGTTCCATTCGGTGCATTCATTCGTGTTCACGAAGGCATTGAAGGACTAGTTCACATCTCAGAGTTGGCAGAACGCCACGTTGAGATCCCAGAGCAGGTTGTTGCTGTAGATGACGAACTATTTGTAAAGATCATCGATATCGATCTTGAGCGTCGTCGTATCTCACTATCTCTTAAGCAGGCTAATGAAGGTCATGAAGTTGAGATCGAAGCATTTGATCCAACCCAATACGGAATGGCAGCTCGCTATGACGCAGAAGGTAACTTCATCTACCCAGAAGGTTTCGATCCTGATACTCAGGAGTGGAAGCCAGGCCATGACGCACAACGCGAAGAGTGGGAACGTCAATACCAGGAAGCACAAACACGCTTCCTAGCTCACAAGAAGCAGAAGGCAGAAGCGAAGGCAGCAGATGCCGCAGCTCCTGTTGCTGAAGAAGCAGCTGCTGAATAATTAGAGGTAACGAAAAAAGGCTCACCTTCGGGTGGGCCTTTTTTCATATCCCAATCTGGATGTGAAAGGTAGAGTCTGAACCATGTTGGTCGTCGCACTTACCGGTGGAATAGGCGCAGGTAAATCTCTTGTAGCGCAGTACTTCTCAGAACTCGGTGCACGCGTTGTAGATGCAGATCAACTATCGCGGATAGCAATTGAACGCGGTTCTGAAGGATTTGATGAAGTCATCACACGATTTGGCGAAAGCATCCTGCGCAACGGCGACATAGATCGTAAAGCACTTGGTGAAATAATCTTTAAAGATAAGAGCGCTAAGGCAGATCTAGAAGCGATTATTCATCCGCGCGTTCGCGAACTTTTCTTTGAAGTTGTCAGTGATCTCGCCGCAGATGAAATCCTGATTTACGAGATTCCGTTGCTAGTTGAAACCGGCGCGGCCAGTAACTTCGATCAAATCATTACCGTTGAAGCCGATCTCGAGATTCGTAAATCCAGACTGTTAAAACGCGGCATGTTCTCTTCCGAGATTGAATCTCGCCTAGCTGCGCAGGCTTCACCATCTGAGCGTGAAGCGGTCGCTACCTACGTGATCGAAAATAGTGGCGATGAAGATCAACTGCTGCGCAAGGTGGAAAACCTCTGGGAGGAACTCCAGCGCCTTTCAAAGTAGGCTAGGAAAATGCGCCCGATCTCGGATCTCCAAAGAAAGGTTCACCCTTTCCAGGTAATCAGCGACTACGTGCCTGCAGGAGATCAACCACAGGCCATTGAAGAGATCGTCACGCGAATCAACGCTGGTGAAAGAGATGTCGTACTGCTTGGCGCTACGGGCACAGGAAAATCTGCAACCACTGCATGGCTGATTGAACGATTGCAGCGCCCAACTTTAGTTCTTGCTCCGAATAAGACTCTGGCGGCTCAGTTGGCAAATGAATTTAAAGAGTTATTGCCCAACAACGCAGTTGAATACTTTGTCTCTTACTACGACTACTACCAACCAGAAGCCTATGTTCCGCAGACCGATACCTTTATCGAGAAAGACTCCAGCGTTAACGATGAGGTCGAACGCCTGCGACATTCAGCCACGAACTCGCTCCTAACTCGTCGCGATGTAATTGTTGTCGCAACAGTTTCGTGCATTTATGGCCTCGGAACCCCGCAGGAATATATCGACCGGATGATTCGCCTCAAAGTTGGCGATGAGATCGAGCGCAATCAGCTCCTTCGTAGATTCGTAGATGTTCAGTATTCACGTAACGATATGGCCTTTGAACGCGGCACCTTCCGCGTCCGTGGCGACACCATTGAAATTATCCCGATGTATGAAGAACTCGCCATCCGCATTGAGATGTTCGGTGATGAGATTGAAAAGATCATGACCTTGCATCCGCTTACCGGCGAGATCTTTCGCGATGAGACTGAGATCTATATCTTCCCGGCAACGCACTATGCGGCTGGCCCAGAAACGATGAAGCGTGCGATGGGTGAGATCGAAGATGAACTGCAGATTCAATTAAACCTCTTTGAAAAGCAAGGAAAGCTACTTGAAGCACAGCGCCTACGCATGCGCACAACATTTGATCTCGAGATGATGCAGCAACTTGGGTTCTGTTCGGGAATCGAAAACTATTCCCGCCACCTAGATGGTCGCGAACCGGGAACCGCGCCTAACTGCTTACTTGATTATTTCCCAGAAGATTTCTTAGTCGTCATCGACGAAAGCCATGTAACGGTGCCGCAGATCGGCGCAATGTACGAAGGCGATGCATCGCGTAAACGCACACTTGTAGAACACGGCTTCCGACTGCCGAGCGCTCTAGATAACCGACCGTTGCGTTGGCCAGAATTTCTAGAACGCGTTGGACAGACTCTCTATTTATCGGCAACTCCGGGAAAGTATGAGATGGAGAAAGTCGGGGGAGATGTCGTTGAACAAGTAATCCGACCAACCGGCTTGGTAGATCCAGCGATCATTATCAAACCAATTAAGGGCCAAATTGATGATCTATTAAATGAGATTAACATCCGCGCTGCAAAGAATGAACGGGTTCTTGTCACGACGCTAACCAAGAAGATGTCTGAGGATTTAACGGATTACCTCCAAGAACGCGGCGTCCGAGTTCGTTATCTTCACTCGGAGGTAGATACCTTGCGCCGCGTAGAACTACTGCGCGAACTTCGCTCTGGCGAATACGATGTTTTGATCGGCATCAACTTGCTCCGCGAAGGTCTTGATCTTCCGGAAGTTTCATTAGTTGCAATCTTGGATGCCGATAAAGAAGGTTTCTTGCGTTCAGCAACATCGTTAATTCAGACAATAGGACGTGCGGCTCGTAACGTTTCTGGTGAAGTACACATGTACGCCGATAACATTACAAAGTCGATGGCACAGGCAATTGATGAAACCAATCGTCGTCGCGCTAAACAAGTTGCCTATAACCTCGAACGGGGAGTTGATCCACAACCGCTTCGTAAGAGAATCGCCGATATCACCGACACCATCGCCCGTGAGAGCGATGACACCGATGAACTTATGGCAGCCCGCAAATCAAGCGGTAAAGGAAAGGGATCCACATCGGTTCTCGATATCGGCTTTAACGCGCGCACCGTAATTTCGCTGCCACGCCAGGAACTACTTGCCTTGATAGGCTCGCTTACCGAACAGATGCGCAGCGCTGCTGGTGATCTACAGTTCGAACTCGCAGCACGGTTGCGTGATGAGATTAGAGAGCTCAAGAAAGAGCTCCGCGGAATGGATGAGGCGGGAATCTAAGTGAGCATCGATAAGTTAATCGTGCGCGGTGCCCGCGAGCACAACTTAAAGAATGTCTCTATCGAGCTACCGCGAGAATCCTTAATTGTCTTCACCGGTCTATCTGGTTCTGGAAAATCAAGCTTGGCCTTCGACACAATTTTTGCTGAAGGTCAGCGCCGCTACGTTGAATCACTCTCAGCATATGCGCGCCAGTTCTTAGGTCAGATGGATAAACCTGATGTTGATTTCATTGAAGGTTTATCACCAGCGGTCTCAATCGATCAGAAATCTACTAACCGCAACCCCCGTTCGACAGTAGGAACAATCACCGAGGTCTATGACTATCTCCGTCTACTTTTTGCGCGCGCCGGACGACCACACTGTCCTAAGTGCAGCAAAGCGGTTTCGCGACAGAGCCCACAGCAGATTGTTGATCAAATTCTCACCATGCCCGCTACAACCAAATTTCAGGTTCTAGCTCCAGTCATCCGCGAACGTAAAGGTGAGTTTGTTGATCTCTTTGCTGAGCTAGTTACCCAAGGTTATTCACGTGCACGCGTCGATGGTGAAACAATCTCACTCTCTGAACCACCAAAGCTGAAGAAGCAAGAGAAGCACACCATTGAAGTTGTCGTAGATCGTTTAACTGCAAAGGCTGAGTCCAAATCTCGCCTTACTGATTCAATCGAAACTGCGCTGCGTTTAGCATCCGGCATCGTGTTACTTGATTTTGTTGATGCCAAAGGCGCCGAAAAGGAAAGAACCTTCAGCGAGCATCTCGCCTGCCACGATTGCAACCTCTCTTTTGAAGAGCTCGAACCAAGGTCATTCTCATTTAACTCACCTTTTGGTGCATGCGCTGAATGTTCGGGAATTGGTACCAAACTCGAAGTAGATGAAGAGCTAGTTATCCCTGATGACAACCTTTCAATCAATGATGGCGCAATCGCTCCTTGGTCCAGCGGCCATACGTCAGAGTATTTCTTGAGACTTCTCGAAGCGCTCTCCGAAGAAGTAAAATTCTCGCTTGATAATCCTTGGAAGAAGCTTTCCGTTAAGGCCAAAGAAGCGATCCTCAACGGTTTTGAATATGAAGTCCATGTTAAATATAAGAACCGCTACGGACGTGTTCGTAATTATTCATCTGGCTTCGAAGGCGTAATTCCCTTTATCCATCGCAAACACGATGAAACCGATAGCGATTACTCTCGTGAAAAGTATGAGTCGTATATGCGACAAATCCCGTGCAATGTTTGTAAAGGGGCGCGTTTAAAGCCAGAGGTTTTATCTGTGACAGTGGGGGATAAGAACATCTCTGAAATCTGCGAGCTCTCCATCGCTGATTGCGCAGCCTTCTTAAAGAGCATCTCGCTTAACGCTCGCGAGGCACAGATCGCAGAGCGCGTGATGAAGGAAGTCCATGCGCGTTTGGGGTTTTTACTGGATGTAGGACTTGATTACCTTTCTCTGGCACGACCTGCTGCAACACTGTCGGGTGGTGAAGCCCAACGTATTCGCCTCGCAACACAGATCGGCTCTGGCCTAGTTGGCGTGCTTTATGTTTTAGATGAACCCAGTATCGGATTACACCAACGCGATAACCGTCGCCTAATCGAAACTCTTACACGTCTACGCGATCTCGGAAATACCCTGATCGTTGTAGAGCATGATGAAGAGACTATTCGTACCGCTGACTGGATCGTTGATATTGGTCCTGGCGCCGGTGAACACGGTGGAAAAGTTGTCGTCTCCGGCTCTTACGAAGAGTTAATTGCATCGAAGGAATCCATTACCGGTGCTTATCTATCGGGTCGTAAATCAATTGCTATTCCAGCCAAACGTCGCCCGCTCGATCCGAAACGTAAATTAGTCATCAAGGGCGCAAAAGAGAACAACTTAAAAGATGTTGAGGTCGAAATTCCGCTAGGAGTTTTCGTATCTGTTACCGGTGTGAGCGGCTCTGGCAAATCAACTTTAGTTAATGACATTCTCTACACAACTCTGGCCAACAAGTTAAACGGTGCCCGCTTGGTTCCAGGTCGCCACCGTACGGTCACGGGTGTAGACCAACTCGACAAAGTAGTTCACGTTGATCAATCACCAATCGGTCGCACGCCACGTTCCAATCCTGCAACTTACACAGGCGTATTCGACAAGGTGCGTGCGCTATTTGCCGAGACAACTGAAGCCAAGGTGCGCGGATATCAGCAAGGTCGCTTCTCATTTAACGTTAAAGGCGGACGCTGCGAGAACTGCTCAGGCGATGGCACCATCACTATCGAGATGAACTTCTTACCCGATGTTTACGTGCCCTGCGAGGTCTGTCATGGCGCGCGCTATAACCGTGAAACTTTAGAGGTTCACTACAAAGGTAAGACGATCGCTGAAGTTCTCGACATGCCAATTGAAATCGCCCACACCTTCTTCGAATCAGTCCCAACTATCGCGCGTTATCTAAAGACTCTCTGCGACGTTGGTCTTGGTTATGTTCGCTTAGGGCAATCAGCGCCAACTCTTTCGGGTGGCGAGGCCCAGCGCGTTAAATTGGCTACCGAGTTGCAACGCCGTTCCACTGGGCGCACGATCTATGTTTTAGATGAACCAACTACTGGTCTGCACTTCGAAGATGTCAGCAAACTATTGGGAGTTCTCAGCCGCCTAGTTGATTCAGGTAATACCGTTGTTGTGATTGAACACAACTTAGATGTAATCAAATGCTCCGACTGGGTTATCGATATGGGCCCAGAAGGAGGATTCCGCGGAGGAACCGTTGTCGCTGAAGGAACACCCGAAGATGTGGCAAAAGTTAAAGCGAGTTACACAGGTAACTTCCTAGCCGAAATGCTCGCTACTAATCGCGCGCCGGCTAAGAAAAAGGCTGCCGTTAAGTAAATGGCTGATCCAGCTAGTTATCGCCCAAAGGAGATCCCAGAAGATCCTGGGGTTTATCGCTTCTATAACGGCAAAGATAAAGTTATCTACGTTGGTAAGGCAAAGAATTTAAAGAACCGCTTAACAACTTACTTTGGTTCAAATTTGGCGCGCAAGACACATCGCATGGTAAATGAAGCGGTGCGGGTTGATTGGACGATTGTTGCTACCGAACTCGAAGCACTGGCTCTGGAATTCTCTTGGATCAAGCAATATCAACCAACTTATAACGTGCAGTTCAAAGACGATAAGTCTTATCCGTACCTTGCAATTTCCATGCAAGATGAATTTCCGCGAATCTTTATTACCCGCAAGGAGAAACGCCCCGGACTGAAATACTTTGGCCCCTATACAAATGCATGGGCGCTGCGCAATACCTATGAAGTACTCCTTAAAGTCTTTCCAGTTCGATCTTGCTCTGAAGGAAACTTCGCGCGGGCTAAGCGGAGCAAGCGTCAGTGCTTGCTAGGGGATATAGGTAAATGCGCCGCACCTTGCGTCGGCTGGGTAACGCCTGAAGAACATCGCGAGATCGCTGTAAAGCTAGATGCCTTTATGGAGAAAGGTATGGAAGATATCTTGCCTAAGCTGCGCAGCGAGATGGATCTAGCATCCGAACGTGAAGAGTTTGAACGCGCTGCACGTATCCGTGATCAGATCGAATCCTTTGAAAAAGCACAACGTTCTACCCAAGGCAATCTCTCTGATGATCTAGATGGTGATTTCATTTCAATCCATGAAGAAGGACTCCACGCAGCTGGTTCGATATTCATGGTGCGACGTGGATCGATTAAAGGCTCACGTTCCTGGATCGTCGATCAAGAGCGCGCCCTGGAAGGCGATGATCAAGTCGCTTCACTCTTCTTCTCAATCTATAGCCAGAGCGCACCAACTGATATTCCAAATGAGATTTATCTAAATCGTGAGCCGATTGACCAAGAAGCGTTAGAAGCATGGCTCACAAATCTTCGTGGAGCAAAGGTATCGATAAAAGTTCCGCAACGTGGCGAGAAGGTCGAGCTACTACAGACCGTAGCTCGCAATGCTCACTACACCTTAATTCAATTCTTAAGCAAACGAGCAACCGATGCTGCAGTCAGCGGTAAGGCGCTTCTGGAAATTGAAGAACAGTTAGAACTAAAGCGCACACCTCTTCGCATCGAGTGCTACGACATCTCAAATATTTCGGGCACCTCGGTTGTGGCATCTATGGTCGTCTTTGAAGACGGTATGGCTAAGAAGAGCGAGTACCGCCGCTTCATAATCGATACCAAGGAGGCAACCGATGACACTAGGGCCATGCACCAAGTGATCACTCGTCGCATGAAGAGGCTATTAAATGACCGCGCTGTAGATGAGAGCGATGTCGCAGCCATTGGCGGGAAGTTAAGTAAGTTTTCATATCCACCACAGTTAATCGTTGTAGATGGTGGAGCGCCGCAAGTTGCTGCTGCCCAACGCGCACTTGATGAACTCGGTGTTACCGATGTTGCCTTATGCGGGCTGGCTAAGCGCTTAGAAGAAGTCTGGCGTCCCGGTGAAAGCGATCCGCTTATTTTGCCGCGCACCAGCGAAGGAATGTATTTACTACAACGCATCCGCGATGAAGCCCACCGCTTTGCAATTACCTTCCACCGTTCGCGGAGATCAAAGGTGATGTTGGAATCAATTTTGGATGAGATTCCACAGATGGGCCAGGCTCGTCGCGCCGCTCTGCTTGAGCAATTTGGATCAGTTGCCGCACTTCGCAAAGCAACACTGGCAGAAATCGCAATGACGCCAGGTATCGGAGAAAAGATAGCTGAGATCATCTTTGAGTATCTCCAGAAATCAGCGCAAGGCGATGGCGCAGAGATTGTTAATACTCAAACCGGCGAGATTACGACCGCTACGAAGTAGCCAAAGAGGGCGCCGCAGGGGAGAATAAAGCCATGTCAACGAAGGAACTCCTTGTTGTAACCGGAATGTCAGGTGCAGGTCGTTCAACCGTTGCCCACGCCCTAGAAGATCTCGGTTGGTATGTTGTTGATAACTTGCCACCAGCCTTGTTGCCTGAATTAGCAGTACAAACTAAGAGTTCAGATATTGCATCACTGGCAGTTGTCGTGGATGTGCGCGGTGGAAAGTTCTTTGATGCGCTAAGTAACTCACTCCAAAAGTTAAAAGACTCGGGCATCTCTTACCGTTTACTTTTTTTAGACGCTACAGATCAATCTCTGGTGCAACGCTTTGAATCAACCCGCAGACCGCATCCTTTGCAAGCCAAAGATCGGATCGTCGATGGAATCGAACGCGAACGCACCAAGTTAGAGGAACTCCGCTCTGGTGCAGATGTCGTTATAGATACCTCAAATTTAAATGTGCACCAGCTAGAAAAACGTATTGGTGAAATCTTCTCAGCGGGAATGTTGGATGCGATCCGTATCAATGTTCTTTCCTTTGGCTACAAGTATGGAATCCCCGTCGACTCAGATTTAGTTTTAGATTGCCGCTTTATTCCAAATCCCCATTGGATCCCGGAACTTCGCCCTTTAACAGGTCTGACCAAAGAAGTCTCAACTAAGGTTTTGACTAGCGAGGGCGTATCGGAGTTTGTAAAGAGTTATGTCGGAGTAATTCGCCAGATGATGCCTGGTTACCTTCGCGAAGGTAAGAAGTATGTGACGATTGCAATTGGCTGTACTGGCGGGAAACATCGCAGCGTGGCGATCGCCGAAGAAATTGCTAAGCAACTATCTTCGCAAGAATCACTGATAGAAATTTCTGCACATGCCACACATCGTGATGTAGGTCGTGAATGAGTGGCAACAAACCGCGAGTAGTTGCACTTGGTGGTGGCCATGGTCTGGCCGCAACCCTTTCTGCGCTTCGCCAGATAACTACCGATCTAACTGCGATTGTTACCGTCGCGGATAACGGTGGTTCAAGCGGTCGACTTCGTGAAGAATTTTCAATCTACCCACCTGGCGATTTAAGAATGGCGCTTGCCGCACTTTGTGCGGATGACGAATGGGGACGCAGCTGGGCTGAGATCATGCAGTACCGATTTGAAAGCGATGGCGCACTTGATGGCCATGCAGTTGGAAACTTACTTCTGGCAGCGCTCTGGAATAAGGGCGAAGACCCAGTCGCGGGGTTAGATCGAGTTGGATCTTTACTAAAAGTTATTGGGCGAGTATTACCAATGTCTGTTGAGCCGCTAGATATTGAGGCGACTTTCACTAACTCAACTGGTCGCTTCATTGTAAAAGGACAAGTACAAGTAGCTACTGCAAAAGGTCGCCTCGAAACACTTCGCCTGCTCCCTGAAAATCCAACCGCCCGCCCAGAATCTCTCTCTGCAATCGATGCAGCAGATTGGATTGTTATGGGCCCCGGATCTTGGTTCTCCAGCGTTCTGCCACATCTGATGGTTCCCCAACAACGCGATGCTTTAGTTGCTGCGAAGGCGAAGAAGATTCTCATTCTTAATTTAGATTCAGCAACTGAAAACGGACCAATCATAAATTCGGGGGAGTACGCCGGATATACCGCGACAGAACATATAGAGATCTTGCACACCTATGCGCCCGATCTACGCTTCGATTTAATCGTGGCAGATCAAAGCGTTGTTGCTGGATCCGATCAGCTACAGCGCCATCTTTCAAGTACAGGTGGAGAGTTATTGGTGGCCGATCTGCGCGACCAACGATCTTTGGTTCACCACGATGCGAAGAAATTAACTTCACTTTTCGCACACATAGTGGGCTAAACCCTGCTTGGATATGCCCATGGCAATGACCGCAGCAGTTAAAGATGAGCTAAGCCGTCTTTCAGTAACCAAACCTTGCTGCCGCAAAGCCGAAGTATCTTCACTTCTGCGTTTTGCCGGCGGCCTACATATTGCAGCAGGAAAAGTAGTAATAGAAGTGGAACTCGATACCTCACAGAGCGCACGTCGCCTTAAGAAAGATATTGCAGATATCTACGGCCACGACAGTGATCTCGCAGTTCTTACGCCTAGTGGATTGCGCAAAGGTTCTCGTTACGTGGTTCGCGTTATCGAAGCTGGCGATGCCCTTGCGCGCCAAACAGGTTTGATCGACAGCAATGGCCGCCCAGTTCGCGGACTTCCACCACAAGTTGTCGCTGCAAATATCTGCGATGCCGAAGCTGCCTGGCGCGGTGCATTTATTGCACATGGTTCACTGACTGAACCTGGTCGTTCATCTTCACTTGAGATTACTTGTCCAGGACCTGAAGCAGCGCTGGCTTTAGTTGGTGCAGCGCGTCGCCTGGGAATTACCGCAAAGGCGCGTGAAGTTCGCGGCGTCGATCGCGTTGTTATTCGTGATGGTGATGCGATAGGAGTTCTACTTACTCGCCTTGGCGCACATGAAAGCGTTCTTGCTTGGGAAGAACGCCGCATGCGTCGCGAAGTTCGCGCTACTGCAAATCGTTTAGCAAACTTTGATGATGCCAATCTGCGTCGTTCAGCACGCGCCGCAGTTGCAGCAGCTGCTCGCGTACAACGCGCTATGGAAATTCTCGGCCCACAAATCCCTGATCATCTAAAAGAGGCGGGCGAACTTCGCATCAGCCACGGACAGGCAAGCCTTGAGGAACTTGGATCTCTGGCATCTCCACCGATGACAAAGGATGCGATTGCAGGACGTATTCGTCGCCTCCTGGCAATGGCCGATAAGCGCGCCTCTGAACTTGGTATTCCTGATACTGAAGCGGGTCTATCGCCTGACTTGCTCAACTAGCGCTACCGAAAAGTAACTAGGGCAGAAGTAACTCCACGCGGCTGGTAAGGTTAGCCACGACCCCAGTGTTGTGGCAGTCTGCGTTGTGGCAGTTTTATTGCCGTAAATCCAGATGGGAAATTTAATTCGATCCGCAGCGGGTCCTGACACTTTCTAGAGCGAGGTTTTCACGTGATTAATGTTGGAATTAATGGATTTGGACGTATCGGTCGTAACTTCTTCCGCGCAGCGCTAACCAACCCAAATATCAATATCGTAGGTATCAATGACCTAACCGATAACGCTACTTTGGCCCACCTCCTAAAGTACGACTCAATCTTGGGTCGCCTAGGACTCGAAGTAACCCACACAGAAGACACAATCACCGTTGGTGGCAAGACAATTAAGGTTTTCGCAGATCGCGATCCAGCAAATCTTCCATGGGCTTCAGTTAAGGCAGATATCGTCATCGAATCTACCGGCCACTTCACAAAGGCTGCTGATGCTAAGAAGCACATCACCGCAGGTGCCAAGAAGGTAATCATCTCTGCACCAGCAACAGATGAAGACATCACAATCGTTATGGGCGTAAACCACGATAAGTACGACCCAGCAAACCACAACGTTATTTCAAATGCTTCATGTACAACTAACTGCCTTGCTCCGATGGCTAAGGTTCTGCAAGATAACTGGGGCATCGTAAAGGGCTTGATGACGACAATTCACGCCTACACAAATGATCAGGTAATTCTTGATTTCCCACATAAGGATCTCCGCCGCTCACGTGCAGCAGCGACAAATATGATCCCAACATCAACAGGTGCTGCAAAGGCGATCTCATTGGTCATGCCAGAGCTAAAGGGCAAACTTGATGGTTATGCGATGCGTGTTCCTGTCCCAACAGGTTCTGCAACAGATCTAACAGTTGAACTTGCTAAGGAAGCAACTGCAGCAGAGATCAACGCTGCAATGAAGGCGGCCTCAAACGGGGCACTTAAGGGATTCCTTACCTACACCGAAGATCCAATCGTCTCTTCAGATATCGTCACCGATCCTTCATCTTGTATCTTCGATTCTGGCCTAACTAAGGTAATCGGAAACCAAGTTAAGGTCGTTGGTTGGTATGACAACGAATGGGGTTACTCAAACCGCCTCGTTGATCTTGTCGGCCTCGTCGGCAAATCTCTCTAACCAAAACCTTTAATTAATGTCGCTTCAAAACTTTGATGTAGCCGGCAAGCGAGTATTCCTTCGCTGCGATCTCAATGTTCCGTTGAAAAACGGCGAGATAACAGATGATGGACGCATCCGCGCCTCGCTGCCGACTATCAAAACTCTCATCGCAAACGGTGCCAGCATCGTTATCGCAGCGCACCTCGGTCGCCCAAAAGGTGAAGCCAAACCAGAACTTTCACTAGCGCCTGTTGCAAAGCGCTTATCTGAACTACTTGGTGCACCAGTGCAATTTGCTGGCGCAGTAACCGGTAGCGATGTAATTTCTAAGGCAGCCGCACTCAAATCTGGCGAGATCTTGTTGCTGGAAAATATTCGCTTCTCCGCTGCCGAAACATCTAAAGATGAGGCAGAGCGTCAGGTTCTTGCCAAAGAGTTAGCAGCACTTGCCGATGCTTATGTCGGAGATGGCTTTGGCGCAGTTCACCGCAAGCATGCTTCGGTCTTCGATCTTCCTAAATTACTTCCACATATGGCCGGAACACTTGTTTCCGCAGAAGTTGAAGTTCTCAAGAAGTTAACTCAAAACCCAGAGCGCCCATATGGCGTTGTTCTTGGTGGAGCAAAAGTTTCAGACAAGATCGGTGTTATCTCTAACTTGCTCGGCAAGGTAGATGTCATGGCGATTGGCGGCGGAATGGTCTTTACCTTCCTCGCTGCACAAGGAAAAGAGATCGGAACATCTCTAGTTGAAACCGATTTGATCGAAACTGTTAAGGGTTTGATCAAGCAAGCTGCAGATTCTGGTGTGAAGTTAGTTCTTCCAACGGATATCTTGGTAGCGCCAGCTTTTGCATCCGATGCACCTGCAACTTTGGTTAGCGCAGATGCAATTCCTGCTGATCGGATGGGGCTCGATATTGGTCCAGACTCTGCGGCGGCTTTTGCAACGGCGATACGTTCTTGCAAAACTGTTTTCTGGAACGGACCAATGGGGGTATTTGAATTCCCAGCATTTGCTAGTGGAACAAAAGTTGTAGCGCAGGCTTTGACTGAGGTTTCAGGGATCTCTGTTGTTGGTGGAGGAGATTCTGCCGCTGCGGTACGCGCACTTGGCTTCGCAGATTCAGCCTTCGGATATATTTCTACCGGCGGCGGTGCATCTCTTGAGTACCTAGAGGGCAAAGTGCTACCTGGTTTAACTGCTTTGGGTCTGTAATTTTTCATCACAATCTAAGTTAGAGGGAGTAAATAATGCGTAAGCCACTTATGGCAGGTAACTGGAAGATGAACCTCAATCACCTTGAGGCGATCGCGGTTGCACAGAAGCTTGTCTACTCACTTACTGATAAGGATTACGACGCAGTGGATGTTGCGATCATCCCTCCCTTTACCGATATCCGTTCCATTCAAACAATGGTTGATGGCGACCGTCTTCGCTTGCTATACGGTGCACAAGATCTTTCACCAGAAAGCAGTGGAGCATTCACCGGAGATATTTCTGGTTCAATGCTGGCAAAGCTTGGCTGCACCTTTGCAGTTATCGGTCACTCAGAGCGCCGCGCAATCCACAATGAAGATGATGCGCTAGTTAATCGAAAGATTAAGGCGGCTCTCGCCAACGAGTTAACTCCAATCTTCTGCGTTGGTGAAGAACTTTCAATCCGCGAATCTGGTGCACATGTATCTCATGTAATTCGCCAAGTTCGTGCAGGGCTAGAAGGATTTTCTAAGCCAGAACTTAAGAAAATTGTTATCGCCTACGAACCAGTTTGGGCGATCGGTACCGGAAAGACTGCAACTCCTGAAGATGCGCAAGAAGTTTGCGCTGCGATCCGTGAAGAGATTCAAAGTATCGGTTCACCTGAGATCGCCGCAAATATGCGTATCCTCTACGGTGGATCTGTTAAATCATCTAACGTTGTCGAAATTATGAAGCAGACCGATGTAGACGGCGCCCTCATTGGGGGAGCGAGCCTAGATCCTGAGGAATTGGCTAAGATCGCCAAGTTCTACGAGGTCCCAGGCGCCTAATCTCGCACTTCGATCTAGTATCCTTACGTCCTATCTCCATCCACAACTTGAGGAGTTTTACATCGTGGCTCTAGCTCTATCTATCATGCTTGTAGTAACAAGCATCTTGATGATCCTGCTCGTTCTCCTTCACAAAGGAAAAGGTTCAGGCCTCTCCGATCTATTCGGCGGCGGAATGTCATCAAACTACGGCGGATCATCCGTTGTAGAACGTAACCTTGATCGCATCACAATCGTTGTTGGCGGTATCTGGTTCGGCGGCGTTGTCGCACTCAGTCTTGTTTTGAAGGGTTAATCCATGGCAAGTGCAATTCGCGGAAGCCGTGTCGGCGCCGGCCCAATGGGCGAGGCTGAACGCGGAGATCAGATTGAACGCGCCACCGTTTCATACTGGTGTGGCAATGGCCACGAAGTTCGTCCATCTTTCGCAGTCGAAGAGACTGTAGTAATTCCTGCGGAATGGGATTGCCCTAAGTGCGGTCTTCCTGCAGGTCGCGATCGCAACAATCCACCAAAGGCAGTTGTAAATATTCCTTACAAGACCCACCTTGCTTATGTAAAAGAGCGTCGCACAGATGTTGAAGGAGCAAAGATTCTTGAAGAAGCGCTCCGTAAACTCCGTGGAGATGATGATTAATTAAAGGCAGTAAATAATTTAGAGAGCTTTAGCTGCTCTCAAGATCTGGTCGATACCCGCGCTACGTTCTGTGCAATGCAGACGAAGCAGCGGGAATTTTCTTGTAGAAAGAGCGCGGTTATCACCTAACGCCTGCGCCATTAATAAAGTACGGAAATCAAAGGCTCGTCCTGGAACTGGATAGTTACTTACTGTCTCACCAGTTATCTGCAGGAACGATCCGTTCTGTTGTCCGCCCTTATGGAATTGACCGGTTGAGTGTAAGAAACGTGGACCCCAACCAAAGCTAACGGGACGTCCAGATTTCTGAGATAGAACTGCACGAAGTTCGGTGAGCTTGCTATCTCCTATGCGATCCAAATAAGCGGTGATCGCTATGTAACCATCATTGTCAGTATTTGCAATTAGATTCTTTAACGCTGCAACTAAGGTATTTCCATCGCCAAAGATCTCAACTTCACCTTCGCTGTTGGCGGTGGTAATGACGGGAAGTGAGTTACTCCATTCCGCAAGTACCGCTGAAGTTGCTTCCTTCGCCTCAGTTACATTGGGTTGATTGAAGGGATCAATTTCTAGCGCTGCACCCAGCAAGGCAGTTACCCATTCCCAGAATAAGAAATGTTCGCCAAGTTCTGCTTCAACTGTTAGATCTGCACCAGGTGCAAAGGCAACAGAGAAGGCACCGCCCATTGCAGCCTCTTTGAAACCTTCTGTAGCAATTGGCAGACGCCCTTGCTCTTCTTTGCCAGTTGATTCAGCGATTAACTGTTCGATCCAATCAGATAGCCCAGGAAACCTTGAACCGCTATCTGTGAAACCTAAGAATTGTTCAGCTTGAGTTAGCAGCAAATAAGCGACATCTAGAACAACTTCTGGGTTCTTCCCCATAAGCTCACGACAATCACTTGCTTGATCAAGTAATACGGATGCATCAACGCCCATCAGCGCAGTAGGCGTTAAACCAAAGGCAGTCAGTGCGCTAAAGCGTCCACCAACGTGAGGATCAGCGTTGATAACTGTAAATCCAGCTTTACGTACATCTTGATCTAGCGGTGAACCAGGATCGGTTACAAAGACCATATGTTCAGAGGGGCTCAACCCCGCATCCCTTAAATACTTTTCGAAGAAAGCGCGCTGCGAAGATGTTTCGATAGTTGATCCTGATTTTGAAGCAACCAAGACCAGCAACTTGCTGGCATCGCCTTGTAGCGCGCGGTGGAGATAATCCGGATCAGTCGAATCCAAGATAAAAACTTTCTTCTTATAGGTTTGTGCGATTACTTCTGGGGCAAGAGATGAGCCACCCATTCCGCAGAGAATTAAATCTGTTTTATCGCGAAACTTCGCTGCAAGAGCATCGAGCAAGGGGAGTAGCTCGCGCGAACTTTGATCTAGATCAACCCAATTAAGACGGATTGCAGCCTCTGCACTTGCCGCTTGGCCCCAGGTATTTGCATCTTTAGCGGCGATACGAGGATGCGCTTTTGCCAACTTCAGGTATTTTGAATCGTTACGGTCAATCTTAGAGAGAGATGGCCCACTTAATTTGATCATCGCTATTTACTTCAGGGCGCTTTGAATTTTTGCTGCAATTACATCAGGGCCAAAGCCGAATTCGCTGAATAACTTGCCAGCAGATGCCGAAGCGCCAAAGTGTTCAAGTGAGATAGCGATGCCCGAATCACCGATGTAATCGCGCCAACCTTGAGCGATTCCGGCTTCAATGCTTACGCGCAACTTGGCTTTTATAGGAATCACTTCTCCTTGGTATGCGGCATCGGTCTCTTTAAACCATTCCAGGCATGGTGCGCTGACAACGCGAGTAGAAATTCCGCTGGTTTCAAGAATCTCTTGCGTGGCAAGTGCGACACCGACTTCAGAACCAGTTGCGATAAGAACGACATCAGCGGAGCCAGATGCTTCCTTCAAAATGTAGGCGCCCTTTGCAACAAGAGTTACATCTCCATGAGTTGTGCGATCAACAACGGGCAAGTTCTGGCGAGACAAAAGAAGACCCGCTGGTTTGCGGCGTTGCAAAATCACCTTCCACGCCTCGCGAACTTCGTTGGCATCTCCTGGGCGCACCACATCAAAGTTAGGAATCGCACGTAGCGCTGCTAAATGTTCTACCGGTTGATGCGTTGGACCATCTTCACCGAGACCAATAGAGTCATGGCTCCAGATAAAGATAGATGCGATATCCATAATCGCTGCCAAACGCACTGCTGGTCTCATGTAATCGCTAAATACGGCAAAGGTTCCACCGAAACAGCGCGATAAACCATGCAGCGCCACGCCATTAAGGATCGATCCCATCGCATGTTCGCGAATACCAAAATGGATCATGCGACCGTATGGATTTGCATTCGCCATCGCACTTGTTGCGGGGAGAAAAGAACCAGCGCTACTGATAACGGTGTTATTGCTTCCCGCTAGATCTGCTGAACCACCCCAAAATTCTGGAAGTATCTTTGCGATTGCGGCAATAACATCACCAGATGCTTTACGAGTTGCTACATCTTTTCCTGGTGCGAAGACTGGTAAATCCTTATCCCAACCGGCAGGAAGATCTTTAGATACCAAGCGCTCAAGCAGCGCAGCGCGATCGGGGTTAGCCGACTTCCAAGTTGCAAAGTTCTTATCCCAATCAGCGCGAAGCGCAGCGCCACGATCTTTTACTTTGCGAGCATGGGCGATCACATCTGCTGGTGCAGCGAAACTTTCCTCTGGTTTTAACCCGAGGAGGACTTTGGTTGCGGCAATCTCTTCGGCGCCCAACGCCGAACCATGTGACTCTGCAGTGTTTCTAGCCTTAGGCGCAGGCCAAGCAATTACCGAGTGCATACGAATCAAAGTTGGCTTGAAAGTTTCTTTCTCGGCAGCAACCATCGCAGCATCAAGCGCCAGAAGATC
Source organism: Candidatus Planktophila sp. (assembly GCA_044340015.1). Lineage (GTDB taxonomy): Bacteria > Actinomycetota > Actinomycetes > Nanopelagicales > Nanopelagicaceae > Planktophila. Next base: position 1,005 of record JBIIUL010000012.1, on the reverse strand, counting down.
AACATCGCCATCGGACTTCGTATCAACTTCAATCACATTCCAACCATAAGCGCGGTAACGCGCAGACACATCTTCGGTGAATGCAACGTGAGTATCACCTTCAATCGAGATGCGATTGTCGTCATAGATCATCTTTAAGTTGCCGAGCTCTTGTGTTCCGGCAAGTGATGAAGCTTCACCGCTTACACCTTCTTGTAAATCACCATCGGAGCAGATAACCCAAATATTGTGATCGAAGATCGACTCTCCGGCAGGTGCATCGGGGTCCAATAAACCGCGCTCATAACGCGCAGCCATCGCCATTCCAACGGAAGTTGCAACACCTGCACCTAACGGTCCCGTCGTCATTTCAACGCCTGCTGTGTGTCCATATTCAGGGTGGCCAGGGGTGAGTGAGTTCCAAGTTCTAAATGATTTCAGATCATCTAACTCAACGCCGTAGCCGCTGAAATAAAGTTGAATGTAAAGGGTCAGCGAAGAATGACCGCAAGAGAGCACAAAGCGATCTCGCCCTAACCAATTTGGATCAGCAGGATCATGGGTTAAATGGTTCTGAAACAAGTTATAGGCAACTGGAGCAAGTGACATCGCGGTACCGGGATGTCCGTGGCCAGCTTTCTGAACTGAATCCATAGCAAGTGCGCGGGCAATGACCACAGCGCGATCATCTAACTCAGTCCAGTTCTTCATAGCCATCCTTTTTCTCTTCTCCTTTAAAACAATCAACGGCAAAACTAATTAACAAAAACTAATTTACGATCAGCGATCTTGTTACGGTAATTCGGATTCGCCACGCTGTGATCCAAACCAGAGTTGCACCCAGTAAATGTGCAGCCACAAGTATTTCAGGGATCCCGGTGAAGTATTGGATATAACCAATCGCGCCTTGGGCGAGCGCGACAACTAGAAAAACTTGGACGCGACGAAGCAATTTAGGATCGTTGCGGACCAAGATGTAGTACGCGGCAGTTAATCCAAGCAGAGCGATAACCGCATCTGCGTGGA
>JBIIUL010000068.1:0-5873 GCA_044340015.1 Candidatus Planktophila sp. | reverse complement strand
TATAGATGTCTTATCCTTCTCTGGGCATAAAGCAGTTGGACCGACTGGCGTTGGAGTTCTTTGGGGTCGAGCAACTTTGCTTGCCGAGCTTCCGCCATTTTTATTTGGTGGTTCGATGATCGAATCAGTGACCATGACTGAAGCCACTTGGGCTCCAGCGCCTCGTAAATTTGAACCAGGCGTTCCAAATATGGCGCAGATTGTAGGCTTGGGTGAGGCGCTTAAATACCTTTCTAAAATTGGAATGTCTGCAATTCATCAACATGAAATTGATTTAACAAAGTATGCACTCGACAAATTGAGCGCAGTGGATTCACTTCGTATAATCGGTCCACTTGATACCAAATTACGCGGGGGAGCACTTTCATTCACACTTGGTGAAATCCACCCCCATGATTTAGGCCAGTTTTTAGATGATGCTGGAATAGCGGTTCGTACCGGACATCATTGCGCCTGGCCGCTAACCCGAAAAATGGGAGTTCCAGCAACAACTCGTGCGAGTTTCTATCTCTACAACACAACCGAAGATATCGATCAACTTTATGATTCAATTCTTGCAGCGCAGAAATACTTCGGCTAATGCAACTAGATAACCTTTATCAAGAGGTGATCCTTGATCACTACAAGAATCCGCAGAACAAGAAGCTCTCGCTTAACTACGATGCTCAGGTTCACCACGTAAACCCTTCTTGTGGCGATGAGATCGATTTAAATATCACCATTAAAGACGGCGCAGTTGCGGCGATCACTTGGGATGGCGTTGGTTGCTCGATCTCTCAAGCCAGCGTTTCCATCCTCACAGATCTGCTGATCGGAAAATCGATAACTGATGCATACAAAATCTATGACGAATTCGTCGCTCTCATGCAGAGCAAGGGCGCAATCACTGGCGATGAAGATCTGCTGGAAGATGCCGTGGCTTTAGCGGGGGTTTCGAAATATCCCGCTCGAATTAAATGTGCCCTACTGGGTTGGATGGCGTTTAAGGATGCCAGCGTTCAAGCACAATCTAAGGGCTAGTAAGATCTATCCAGAGCAATCTACACAACGGAGAAAAAAATGGCGGCAACAGTTGATGATGTAACAGAGGCGATGAAGGATGTCGTCGATCCCGAGCTAGGTATCAATGTTGTGGATCTCGGCCTTATCTACGATGTGATGGTGGACGATAACAATATCGCCGTGCTAAATATGACCCTGACTTCAGCGGCTTGCCCGCTACAAGATGTAATTGAAGATCAAACACGCCAGGCGCTTGCCCCTCATACTTCAGATGTAAAGATTAACTGGGTATGGATGCCACCATGGGGTCCAGATAAGATTACAGACGACGGTCGCGAACAACTTCGTGCTCTCGGTTTCACAGTTTAAATCAGCGTCAACTACCTGAACTCGAGCGGAGCCGATTATGTCGATGCAAGGCGGCTGGATGGCGCTTCGAACGCTTAGCTCTGATCAATCTGTAAAACATGCCAGGTTAAAACCGGGCACATTGAAACGCATCATTTCCTACGCCATTCCGTATAAATCTCTCTTCTCGCTTTTTTTAATCTGCTTAATCGCAGATGCACTGTTAGCGATCGCAACCCCGCTTCTACTTAAAGAGCTCATAGATAAAGGCGTTATTCCAGAAGATCGAAGTGTGGTTACAACCATGGCGATCGCCGTGGCGCTCCTTGCGATCTTGAGCGCAGCCGTAAACATCGTAATTCGATGGTTCTCTGCAAAAATCGGTGAAGGCCTAATCTACGATCTTCGCTCACAAGTCTTTGATCATGTCCAAGAACAATCGATCGCATTCTTCACTCGCACTCAGACAGGCGCTTTGATTACTAGAATCAATTCCGATGTGATCGGTGCTCATCGCGCCCTTACATCCACTTTTTCAGGCATTGTAAGTAACGTTTTAACTCTAATCCTCGTCGTCGGAACAATGTTGGCGCTTAGTTGGCAAATCACTATCGCCTCACTCCTATTGCTTCCGATATTCCTTGCTCCAACTAAAGCTATCGGCTCCCGTTTGCAGGGCTATACAAGAGATTCATTTGACCTAAATGCTCAAATGACATCAACGATGAATGAGCGATTCAATGTTTCTGGTGCCCTGCTAGTAAAGCTTTATGGAGACCTTGGTCAGGAATCAAGAATCTTCCGTAAACGAGTTCGCAAGGTAGCGGATATTGGTATCTCGATGGCGATGCTGAGTACATTCTTCTTTATCGCATTAATTAGTATTGCCGCTCTTGCAACGGCTATCGCTTATGGCATCGGTGGTCATCTGGCGATTGATGGGTCAATCACCCTCGGAAGTTTAATTGCGATAACAACTCTTCTAGCTCGCCTTTATGGCCCGTTAGTCTCTCTAGCAACGGTAAGAGTAGATGTGATGGGAGCGCTCGTCTCGTTTGAGCGGGTATTTGAAGTTCTGGATCTAGAGCCGATGGTGAGAGAGAAGGAATTCGCCAGCACATTGCAAACCACAACGCCATCAATTAAATTCGATGAAGTTCGCTTTACCTACCCAAATGCAAAGCAAATCTCGCTTGCTTCTCTTGAATCAACTGCGTTACCAGAATTGAATGACTCCGAGGAAATCCTCAAGGGAATTTCTTTCGAAGTAAAGCCCGGAACCGTGACTGCGCTAGTCGGTACTTCGGGGGCAGGTAAAACCACAATCAGTGGCCTACTGCCTCGTCTTTATGACGTAACTGCCGGTTCGATTTCCATAGACGGAATCGATATTCGAGAACTAACTCTGGCTTCGCTACGCAGTTCGATCGGAGTTGTTATGCAAGATTCTCATCTCTTCCACGACACAATCTCCGAAAATTTGCTTTATGCAAAGAGCGATGCAACTTTCGATGAAATGAAAGCCGCATGTGTAGCAGCCCAAATCTGGGATTTAGTCTCATCACTTCCAAATGGTCTAGAAACGATGGTCGGAGAACGTGGCCATCGCTTATCCGGTGGTGAAAAGCAGCGTTTAGCCATCGCACGCTTGTTGTTGAAATCTCCCAGCATCGTGATCCTTGATGAGGCAACCGCTCACCTTGATTCAGAGAATGAAGAGTTAGTTCAAAAGGCGTTGGCGCAAGCGCTGCAGGGACGAACTAGCATTGTGATCGCACATCGTTTAAGTACAGTAATGGGCGCAGATCAGATAATCGTGCTAGACGATGGAACTATTGCTGAACGTGGAACACATGAGGAGCTAGTTCTGAGTGGGGGGCTCTACTCTGAGCTCTTTGCTCGTCAAGATCTGACCACGCCTAATTAAAATTCTGCCGTAAACGATCAGCCCTGCAAAGAAGATCCATTGCAGTGAGTAGGCAATGTGCGGCCCATCGCTTAATTCAGGTACTTGCGCAGGCACCGCAGGAGTCAGAGATGGTTGCGAACCGCTAAGTAAATCTAAGTAGAAACCTTCTGATGTCGAATCTGATTGAGCATTTAACTTTGAGATCATTCCTGCGCCACTTGCAGGAAGTGCGAAGAAGGCACCCTGTGGAAGTGATCTATCTAAACGAAGTCGTGCGTTTATAGAGACTTCACCGGTTGGAATAGGAGAGACGATCGGTGCGGTGGTTGCATCTTTCCCAGCCTTCACCCAACCGCGATCAATCCAGAAAGATCGGCCATCGGTTGCTGTAAATCTAGTTAAAACTTCGTAGCCATAGACGCCTTCAAAGTATCTATTCTTTAGCAGAATTTGATTGGTTGGATCGAAAGAACCTTGCGCTGTAACTGTGCGCCATTCGAACTTCACAAAGCCTTCTTTGATATCTCTCAGCTCGACTGGAGAGAGTGTTAACTGCGATTCAATTCCTTGGTTTCGATCTTGGCGATCTATACCGCGCTGGAATTGCCACTGACTAGCCCAGAGACATCCCAAAATGAGTAAAAGGGTTACAAAGTTTTTAAGGAGAGTATTCGACTCTTTCTCAGAAGTGCGCTCACCAGACATGTAATGAGTCTAGCCAATCGTTAATTCTAGAAAGATTGTTTACTCTAGGGACTTTGCTTTATCTGAAACCAAGCCCGAACCTGGCGCAAAGGTCTCACGGCCTGCATTTGCGATAACAACTGCAAAATATGGAAGCGTTACTGCACCCAGTAGTGCAAACCAGCGATAAGGGCTAGGAAGTACGACCGTCAGGATGAAACAAAAGGTACGGATCATCATTGAGTAGAAATATCGACGTTGTCGTCCTGCTTGATCTCGGGTCAGTGATGCAGGAGCGGCAGTGATGTCATAAACCTCAGGATCCTTACTTACTGACTTACGTCGCATTGCCATAACCCTAGGGTAAGGCGCATCGTCAGGGCGCGCCCGCCGAAAACGGCATGTTACGCGTAAGTAGCAGGGTAAGTTTTGTCATATGTCCGAGGAATCAAAAGCAATCGCTCTGGTGACCGGCGGAAATCGCGGTATTGGATTAGCGATCGCACAATCACTTCAAGCCGATGGCCATCACGTAATTGTTACCTATCGCAGCGGTAACGCACCTGCTGGCTTTAGCGCAGTTCAGATGGATGTCACATCCTCGGAAAGTGTTGATTCTGCTTTCGCGGAAATAGAAGAAAAGTGGGGTCAACCCGAAATCATTGTGGCCAATGCCGGAATAACCAAAGATGGTCTAGTCATGCGAATGTCAGATGAAGATTTTGAAAGTGTTATCAACGCCAATTTAACTGGCGCCTTTCGCGTTGCAAGACGAGCGACCAAGGGTCTCCTTAAGTTAAAGCGCGGGCGGCTTATATTTATTGGATCTGTTGTTGGGGGAGTCGGAGCCGCTGGCCAAGTGAACTATTCGGCAAGTAAATCTGGGCTGCTTGGTATGGCTCGTTCTTTTGCGCGCGAACTGGGCTCCCGCGGCATCACCGCAAATGTGATTGCTCCAGGATTTGTAGAAACCGATATGACTGCAGCCCTCGATGAAAAACGCAGAACAGAAATCGCTGCATCTGTTCCTCTAGGTCGCTTCTGCTCTGCGGATGAGATCGCAAAAGTTGTTAGCTTTGTTGCATCACCCGCAAGTGGTTACATCACGGGCGCTTTGATTCCAGTAGATGGTGGATTAGGAATGGGACATTAAATGGGAATTCTTCAAGGTAAAAATATCCTGGTAACTGGCGTCTTAACAGATGGTTCTATCGCCTTCCATATCGCCAAGATTGCGCAGGAACAAGGCGCCAACGTTCTGCTCTCGTCTTACGGACGAGTCATGAGTTTGACGACTCGCATCTCAGGACGCCTTCCACAACCTGCGCCAGTCATTGAACTCGATGTTACAAACCAAGAACATTTAGATGCTCTTGCCGGTCGCGTCAAAGAACATTTCCCACATTTAGATGGCGTTGTTCATTCAATCGGTTTTGCCCCCGAAGCAGCGCTCGGTGGAAATTTTCTAAACACCGCTTGGGAAGATGTGGCAACCGCGGTTCATGTATCTGCATATTCACTTAAATCTTTAACGATGGCTGCTCGCCCACTTTTTAACGGTGGGGGATCTGTTGTAGGCCTTGATTTCGATGCGACAGTGGCTTGGCCAAAGTACGACTGGATGGGCGTAGCCAAGGCGGCGCTTGAATCAACTTCACGTTACTTAGCGCGCGATTTAGGTGCAGAAAATATTCGCGTTAACTTGGTTGCAGCAGGTCCAATTCGCACCATGGCCGCAAAATCGATTCCGGGCTTTGATGAGTTTGAAAAGGTATGGAATGAACGCTCGCCACTGGAATGGGATGTCACCGATCCAGTCCCTGCCGCCCAGGCTGCTGTGGCCCTGTTATCTGACTGGTTCCCAAAAACCACCGCTGAAATCGTGCATGTAGACGGCGGTTTGCACGCGATGGGCGCTTAAAGGTAAAGT